>JAQGPI010000282.1 GCA_028293175.1 Verrucomicrobiaceae bacterium
TACGTGGTGGAGATGAGATCCTACATGCAGGACATCGACGGCACCAAAGAGCTTACTCCCACGAGCCGGATTTCACTTCACGAGAGCACCAAGGACGACGGTGTTTTCGACAAGCACAGCGTGTATCTGGACAACCTGCTGCTGCACCGCATGGTGCTGCCGCTGGATGACCGGGTGCTGGTGAATGTGACCAACACCAATGACATTACCATGCATCGCGACACCAATGGTGACGGCGTGGCTGATGAACAGTCCGTCTGGTATGCCGGCGGTGAGCGCGGCGGCAATCTGGAGCATCAGCCGAGCGGTCTGGTGTGGGGCTTGGACAACTGGATTTACACCACCTACAACAACTACCGCCTGCGCTGGGATGGGGCTAATCCGCCACAAAAAGAAACCACCGCACCGAACGGCGGCCAGTGGGGTCTCGCCCAGGATGATTACGGCAAGATGTGGTGGTCCAATGCTGGTGGTGAAAAGGGCCTCTGGAACTACCAGACGCCCATCGTTTACGGCGCCATCAATTCCGCCACGCAGAAGAGCGAGCTGTTCGATACCGTGTGGCCTCTGGTTGGTCTGGCTGATGTGCAGGGCGGTGCCAACCGCTTCCGTCCCGAAGACAACACGCTCAATCATTTCACCGCCTGTGCCGGACAAACGGTGTATCGCGGCGACCGCCTGCCGAAGGAACTGTATGGCAATGTGTTCCTGCCGGAGCCCGTGGGCCGTCTCATCCGCCGTGCTACGGTGGAAGTGAAGGACGGCATCACCACTGTTGCCAATCCTTATGAAGCCCAGCAAAGCGAGTTCATCCGCAGCACCGATCCTACGTTTCGTCCGCTGAACATGACCACTGGCCCGGACGGTTGCCTCTATATTGTGGACGTGTATCGCGGCATCATTCAGGAAGGCAATTGGGTGAAGGCCGGCAGCTACCTGCGCAGCGCTATCGAGCCCACCGGCATGCAGAACCTTGTCAGCCGCGGCCGCATCTGGCGCTTGGTGCACAAGGATTTCAAGCCCGGTCCTCAGCCGGAAATGCTCAGTGAATCGCCCGCGCAGCTCGTAGCGCATCTGGATCATCCGAACGGCTGGTGGCGCGATACCGCGCAGCGCATGCTGATTGTGAAAGGCGATACCAGCGTGGTGCCGGCGCTCATTGAGATGGCTTCATCCAATCGGAACCACCTCGCTCGTTTGCATGCGCTGTGGACGCTGGAAGGCCTTGATTCGCTCACGCCTGATCTCGTCCGCGCCAAGCTGAAGGACGAGCACGGGCAGCTTCGCATCGGTGCCATCCGCGCCGCTGAGACGCTGCTCAAGAAAGGCGACATCTCATTAATAGCCGACGTCAAACCGCTCAAAGCGGACAAGGACCCGAACGTGGTGCTGCAAGTGATCATGACCAGCAAGCTGCTCAAGTGGCCCGAGTGGAAGAACGAAGCGCAGTCCACTCTTGCCGCCAGTATGAGCATGGGGGTGCGCGATATCGGAGCGCAGCTTTTGGTCGAAGCGCCGACGCTGAAAGGCAAGTTCACCAATGATGAGAAAAAGCAGCTTGAGCGCGGTCAGGACATCTTCCGCTCGCTGTGCTTTGCTTGTCATGGCTTCGATGGCACGGGCATGCCCATGCCCGGTCGTCCCGGTGTGACGCTGGCTCCACCGCTCGCCGGATCAAAGACCGTCGTGCAGGGTGATTCCATCTTGCGCGTGATGATGAACGGTCTCTCCGGTCCCATCAATGGCAAGACCTATGAAGCGCAGATGGTGACCATGGCCAGCAACAATGACCAGTGGATCGCCGATGTCTCCAGCTACATCCGCAAGGCCTTTGGCAACAACGGCAAGATGGTGAGCAAGAAGGAAGTGGAGAAGCTACGCTCTGCCTTGAAGAATCGCGCGCTGCCATGGACCATCGAAGAGCTGGCGCAGAACTTCCCGCAGCCGCTGACGAACCGCAATCAGTGGAAGATTACTGCCAGCCACAAGGAACGCGATGTAGGCTTGGCAGTGGATGGCGACATGCATTCGCGCTGGACGAGCGGCACCTCGCAAGCTCCCGGCATGTGGTTGCAAATCGAACTGCCCGAAGCCACGGACATCTCAGGCCTCGTGCTTGATTCTGGCAATTCCCACAACGACTACCCGCGCGGCTACAATGTGGAGCTTTCCATGGATGGCAAGGACTGGGGTGCCAAGCCAAGCCTGGAAGGAAAAGGTGAAGTGGGCATGATCGAATTCATGCTGGCCACGCCTGCGAAGACCAAGTTCATTCGCATCACCCAGACCGGCCAAGTCAAAGGCCTGTACTGGTCCGTGCACGAGCTGGATGTGCTTGGCGTGATGAAGCAATAGCGAGGTGAAAGGCGTGGCGGAATTACCATTCCGCCATTCCAATCTTCTTCGTCCAGTGGAATCACATGCGTTTGCCGTTTGCGGGATCGACATTACTATCGTGCCCCTATGACTGATGCTGCGGCCGTAACCGCCAACTTGAACATACTGGACTTTTCGTGGGTGAGCAGCCCAGAAGCATGGATTGCCGTGCTCACCCTTTGCGTGCTAGAGATCGTGCTCGGCATCGACAACATCGTGTTCATCTCCATTCTGGTGGACAAGCTGCCGCCGGAACTTCGGCCGCGTGGCCGCTTCATTGGCCTTGGGCTAGCCATGCTCACGCGCATCCTGCTCCTGCTCAGCATCACCTGGGTGATGACACTGACCACTCCGCTGTTCACTGTCCTCAGCCATGCCATTACGGGCAAGGATTTGATCCTGATCATAGGCGGCCTTTTCCTGATTTGGAAAAGCACGCACGAAATTCACGAGAAGCTGGAAGGCGATGCGGAAGGTGAAATGAGCGGTCGCGTAAATAAGGGGGCCACCTTCGGTGCGGTAATGATTCAGATTGCCTTGCTGGACATCGTTTTCTCGCTGGATTCCGTCATCACGGCGGTGGGCATGGTGCAGCACATTTCCATCATGGTGACGGCGGTGCTTATCTCTGTGGGCTTCATGATGGTGTTCGCCAAGGCCGTGGGTGAATTTGTGGGACGTCATCCTACTGTAAAGATGCTCGCCCTGAGCTTCTTGATCTTGATCGGCACCGCCTTGATCGGCGAGGGCTTCCATTTCGAGATCCCGAAAGGCTACATCTATTTTGCCATGGGCTTTTCCATGGCTGTGGAAATGCTCAACCTGCGTGCGAAGACCAAGGCGCGGGCGAAGGCCGCTGCCGCTAGGAACTAACCGGCATCAATGCCACATGGGCGCGAGCAGGCCATAAGCCATCGCGAGCGCCAGCAGCACGGCCACCCACCACCAGAAACGGCGGCGCTTTTGTTCTTTCCCGCCGCCTCCAAACTCCTTTTCCACGAACTCGTTGTAATCGAAGTCCTCCTGGTCCGGCAGGTCCAGCCCGTCGTACACATCGGCATCCATTTTCCATCCCGAGCTGGCACAGGCACCGCAGCAGTCGCAGGCTGCGGCGTTGCGCGGCACCCACTCGCCGCAGGCGGGGCACTGGCCGGGTGGTTTGAAGGCGGGCATCGGTTATTCTTTACTGACAAAAACGTGCAGTTTCAACCTTGCAGCGAGTGCAACGCCTCAAGTGCGCTGGCGGGCCTCACAGACGGGTCGCGTGAAAGCAGGCGGTGAATCCATCCGCTGATGGCCGAGGGCGGCAACGGTTGAAGATCAAGCCGCAGGTGGCCAGTGATGATCTGAGCTGGTGTCTCACCCTCAAAAGGGAAGCGCCGGGTGATGGCATGCCAGGCCAGCACGCCGAGGGCGTACATATCCGAACGAATATTGGGCGTCTGTCCGGAGAAAAGCTCCGGTGCCATGTGGTAAACAGATCCCACATTGGGCTCGGTGATTGAGCGGTCTCGTGTCTCATCGAGCGGCCAAGTATTGCCGAAGTCGATCAGCTTCACCCAGCCGTCACGCCTTAATAGAACATTGGCAGCGCTGACGTCACCATGCGCAAAGCCAGCCGCATGGACCGCGTCAAGCGCCTGTAGCACAGGCGCGAGAACGGAAGGCAGCGTGGTGGCGGTAAAGGTCTCGCGTTCGATGCGCTGGTCCAGCGTCTCCCCATCCACCCATTCCAGTAGGAGATAGCCTCCTTCTTCATCCTCCCCCGCCTCATGCAGCGCCACGATGTGCGGATGAGACACGCTTCGAAGCACCTCGCCTTCGCGACGCAATTGTTCTTCGGCCCGACGACGTCCGGGCTGCGGGCGTTTGAATGCCAGTTCGAGCCCCGAGTCCAGGTCGCGCACATGATCGACGGTGCTAAAGGCACCGGAGGCAACTCGCGAGATCAAATGGAGGCGCTGTGTCATAATACAAAACAGGCCCGGTCATGACCGGGCCTGCATCGAAGAAAAAGAGGACTATCCGATTACCAAATACGCTCCAGGAGGCGCGTGAGGGAACCCTTGGCGGAGCTAGGGGTGGTGAAGCGCTTGCGGCCCACACCAACGGTGCGCATGACCACCAGCGGACCTTTGTGATCAGCTACTTTCAGGGATTTCACTTCAATGCGCTGGAGGGGGCAGTCATTGCTATCCACCGGTGCTTTGGCGATTTCCTGTAGGATGTCCATGCCCGAGACCACCTGGCCAAAGACGGTGTACGTGCTGTTGAGCGCGGAGAGATTGCCCAAGGCAAAGTAGAACTGATAGCCGTTGGAGCGGCGCTCAGGATTCACGCTGTCATCGCGGCGGGCCATGGCTACAGCACCGCCAGTATGAGGCAGCTTGAATTCTCCAGGGATGGTCTTGTCTTCACCGCCTGTGCCCCATTGGTTGCGCTTGGAGTCATCAGCCGTGAGCGGATCGCCGGTCTGCACGAGGTATTTATCGATGGCACGATGGAAGGCCACGCCTTTGTAGGCATTGGCTGTGCAGTTTTCGATGAAGTTCGCGACGGTGAGGGGAGCGGAGTTGGGATAGAGTTCGAACATCACGGTTTCAGTGCGGCCCGAAAGGCTGACTTCCATAACCGCCAGCTTATGAACTTCCTTGGGACCCCAGTGAGCCGGATCTTCGGTATTGGATTTCTTGGTACTGCTTGAAGACGATGACTTCTTGCCGCTAGACTTGGTGGTGGTCGTCTTCTTCGGAGCGTCATTAGAAGGCTCGCCGGCCGAATCACCCTTTTCGGCGATCTTGCGGATGGCATCCGGCAGCTTTGCTTTTTCTTTTTCCACGGTCGTGGAGTCGGCAGCCTGGCTAAAGGCAAGGTGCGCCGAGGCGAACAAGGCGGTGGCCGTGAGCAAACGGAGGAAGGGCTTCATGGGCAGGGCGGCAGTGGGAGGGTTAGCGAAGCTTTTGGATCACCGAAGGATCAACGGCGGGAGCTGGCTGGGTGACGGGAGCGGAAATAGGGGCTTGGATGGAAGCGGGCGGCGGCGAATACTCAGGCGTACTGGGAGGCGCCGTATTCAGCAGTGCTTGGGGAGCGGCGTT
>JAQGPI010000283.1 GCA_028293175.1 Verrucomicrobiaceae bacterium
TTACGGCATCATCATTCCCGATGCTGGTGTGTACGCTGGTGAAGGCTACTTCATGCTCGCACGCCGCCCGGCACCACCCGCTCCGCCCGCCCCGTTGCAGACCGTCAAGACCACGAACATCCTCTCCGGCCGTGTTGTGCTGGAAAAGCTGCCGGTGGCTCCGTAAGCGCGCCTCGCGGGGGAGGCATCCAGGTGCAAGGCCACAAGTCCGGTCTTGCACCTCCATTGCCCAGCCAGTATTGCTAACGCTTTATGCGTTGCCCGAAGTGCGGCAGTTCCCAGGATCGCGTCATCGACTCCCGCGAGGCGAGGGAAGGCTACGCCATCCGCCGCCGTCGCGAATGCCTGCGCTGCACCTTTCGCTTCACCACTTATGAAGAAGTGGAGCGCGAAGAACTCCGCGTGGTAAAACGCAATGGCGCTCGGGAGCCCTTCAACCGCGACAAGCTCTTCGGCGGCATCCGCAAGGCCTGTGAAAAGCGCCCCGTAAAGATTGAGGAACTGGAGCGCGCCGTGGATGAGATCGCCACTGAGCTCGAAGAGGAAGGCTACAAGGAAATCCCGTCCTCCGTCATTGGTGCCAAAGTGATGCGCCGCCTGGAGGGCATCGACCACGTGGCCTACGTCCGCTACGCCTCCGTGTATCGGCAGTTTGAAGACGTCGGCGAATTCATCCACGAAATCCAGTCCCTCGGCACGCGCAATTACGGCGACGGCACCCAGCGCGAATTGTTTCCTTGATATGGTGTATCATTATGAGTGACAAGACCCTCTTCCAAAAGATCATGGATCGCGAGATCCCCGCCAGCATCGTTTATGAGGACGACTTCTGCTGCGCCTTCAACGACATCACCCCTCAGGCCCCGGTCCACGTACTGATCGTACCGCGCAAGCCCATTCCCAGGGTAGGGGACGCAGTCGCCGAAGACCAGGCCCAGCTCGGCGCCCTGCTGCTCGCCGCTGGCAAGATCGCCGACCAACTTGGCGTGAAAGACCGCAGCAAAGGTTTCCGCATCGTCATCAACCATGGCGTCGATGCCGGTGAAACCGTGCCTCACATGCACGTGCATTTGCTGGCCGGGCGCAGCCTGAGCTGGCCTCCGGGTTAGCTAAACTGCTCATGCCCTGGGAGCGCTGCCGTCCCGGCGGCGCTACGCTGTTCAGTACGGGCTGCGCCCGCGTGAAGATTCGCTTTCTCTTCCTTCGGCCTCTGTCCATCAACAATCAGCGATCAACTATCAATTTCCGCAGCCCCTCCCATCCCTCCCACTCGTAATGAACCTCCCACCGATGACGTGTTCCGCTTGCGCACCGCCTTGAACACGGCAACGGAACCTTGTTCATGCATACCGTTCTCCGCGTTTTCTCCTATCTCCGCCGCTACCCGGCGATGGCTTCGGCCCAGCTTGCTTGCGCCATCATTGGCACTCTGATGGTGGTGGTGCTGCCGGGGGTTACGCGGGAGGTCTTCAATGTCATCGTGCCCAATCAGCAATGGGGCCGCCTGCCACAGGCCTGTCTGCTCGCGCTCGGGGCGTTTCTGGTGCAGAACCTCATGAACTCGCTGCGCATCCGGCTGAACAACACCTTTGAGCAGAGGGTGATCTATGACCTGCGCAGCGACTTGTACGAACGCTTGCAACGCCTGCCATTGCGCTGGTTCGACAACCGGCCCACGGGCGACATCATGACCACGGTATCGGAGGACATTCCCGCCGTGGAGCGCGTGCTCATTGATGGCGTGGAGCAGGGGCTCATCGCCGTGCTGCAAATTGTGGTGGTCTCCGTGTTCATGTTTCAGGCGGATGCCACCCTCGCCTGGAGCGCGATGCTGCCGATTCCGTTGCTCGGCCTGGGCGCGGTGCTTTACACCAAAGCCGCCCGTGACCGCCATCGCAGTGTCCGCAAGGCCAGCAGCAGCATGAACTCCCTGTTGCACGACAACGTCTCGGGCATGCGGCAGATCAAGGCCTATGCGATGGAGAAGGAGGAGCACGACCGTTTCAACGATGGCTCTGGCAGGCTGCGCGATGCGACGCTGCATCTGATGCGCGTGTGGTCCTGGTACCGCCCGAGCATGAGTTTTCTGAAGGACGCCGGCACGGTGATTGTGCTGTGGTTTGGTGCTAAGGCCTTGCAGGGTGGCCGCATCCAGCCAGGCGATCTCGCGGCCTTCCTCATCATTGTGCGTTACTTCTATGAGCCCATCGAGCAGCTTCACAGCCTGAATCAACTGGTCCAAGGCGGCCGTGCGGCGGGCGAACGAGTGTTCGAAATCATGGACTCTGAGGAAGAGGCGGGCATTGATGACGGCCAGCCGCTTGTGGGTGTGAAAGGTCATATTTTGTATGACAATGTAGGATTCAGCTACACTGGCAAGCTGCCCACCGTGCATGGCATTTCCATTGATGCGCAGCCAGGGCAGACCATTGCCCTGGTAGGTCCTACCGGAGCAGGCAAATCGACCATCATCAACCTGCTCACACGGTTCTACGAGCACGACGAAGGCTCGCTGACCATCGACGGCACGCCGGTGAAATCCATCAGCAAGAGCAGCCTGCGCAAGTCCATCGGCTACGTCACCCAGGAGAGCTTTTTGTTCAACGGCAGCGTGCGCGACAACCTCATCATCGGCAAGCGCACTGCCACCGATGCGGAGCTGTGGGAGGCGCTCAAGAGCGCCAATGCGGACGAGTTTGTGAACCGCCTACCCAAGCAGCTCGATACGCATGTGGGTGAGCGCGGCATCAAGCTCAGCGTCGGCGAGAAACAGCGCATCAGCATTGCGCGCGCCCTGCTGCGCAATCCGCCGATCTTGCTGCTGGATGAAGCCACGGCGAGTGTGGATACCGAAACCGAGCGGCAGATCCAGCAGGCCCTGGAACGGCTGATGAAAAATCGCACCAGTTTTGTGATTGCCCACCGCCTGAGCACCGTGCGCAATGCCGACCGCATCTACGTTCTGGACCATGGCCGCATCATCGAGCAGGGCACGCACGACACCCTCATCGACGCTGGCGGCATGTACTCTGAACTGTGCCGCAGCAGCCTCATCGCGGCAGGCGCGAACTGACGGGAAATGTTGGTTTGGAGCTTCTTTGACAAATCCGGCCAAAACCGTCAACTTTGGGGGAATGCGGTCGTTTCTTCAACACTACGGAATGCTGGTGGTCCTGCTCGCGCTGGGCATCTGCTTCAGTGTAGCAACCTTGCAGGAACAACCCACCACAGGTGAGGCCGCTGGGCGCCTGTTGGCCGCGCAGATCTGGGCCGGCCATGTGCTGGTCGTCGCCCGCGGTACCACGGATGATATAGCATTTGCCAATGCTCTGGCAGACGAACTGAAAAAGAAAAATGTTTCGGTAGAAGGCTTAGTAACGGGTGAACCGAGGGATGCCCGCAAGGCCCTCACCGACCTGAACGCGAAGGGCCAAAAATTGGACACAATCGCACTGAATCAAACCGTATCCCACTGGATCCTGTTCGATAATGTGGCGACCGACTTCCCCGCGCTAGGCAGTCCACTTATCGTCAAACCTAAGCCAGTGAAGTGGCCGGTCTTCCTGAATCGCGAAAACCTGGTCAATATCGCCAACCAGATCGCCGTGATCGCCATTGTCGCCATCGGCATGACCATGGTGATCATCACCGGCGGCATTGACCTTTCGGTGGGCAGTTTGATCGCGCTTTCTGCGGTCATCGTGGCCTTGATTGTGCGCGACTACGCGGGCGCGGAACACGCTAGTGCGGCGGGTATGTTCATGGCGGGAATTGGGGCCATGGCAGCCTGTGGTCTGGTGGGGGCAGGCACCGGCGTAGTGGTCACGCGCTTTGGCATTCCGCCCTTCATCGTCACGCTGGCCGTGATGCTCGTGGCGAGCGGTTTGGCTTACCTGCTGGCGCAAGGGCAGTCGGTCTATCAAGTGCCGGAGAGCTTCATCTGGCTGGGTCGCGGCGCGGACATTGCGGGCGTTCCAAACGCAGTGTTGCTCATGCTGGTGCTGTATGCGTTGGCGCATCTGTTCATGAAGCACACCGCGATGGGTCGGTACCTATATGCAGTGGGCGGCAACAAGGAAGCGGCCACGGTTTCCGGTCTGCGCGTTAACTTAGTGCTGGTGTTTGCCTACACGATCAGCGGCCTGCTGGCAGGGTTGGGCGGCGTAATCATGGCCTCGCAACTGCGCAGCGGTTCGCCCACTTACGGCCAGATGTACGAACTCTACGTAATCGCGGCCGTGGTGGTTGGCGGAGCCAGTCTGAGTGGCGGACGCGGGCGCATGTTTGGCACTCTGATCGGTGCCTTGATCATCGCGGTGATCCAAAACGGCATGAACCTGACCAACATCGAGAGCTACACGCAGAAAGTGGTCCTCGGCCTAGTGATCCTCGGCGCGGTGATGCTCGATCAACTCAAGGCGGGAAGGGCCCGCCATTAGCCAATGTCATTCCTTGTCTTCGACAACATCAGCAAGAGCTTCGGGGCCGCTAAAGCCGTGAACGGTGTGTCGCTTGAAATTGGGCGCGGCGAGATCTTCTCCCTGCTGGGCCCCAGCGGCTGCGGCAAGACCACGCTGCTGCGCATGGCAGCGGGCTTTGAGACCCCTGATACAGGCCGCATCCTGCTCGATGGCAAGGACATCACGCACATGCCGCCCAACCAGCGGCCAGTGAACACGGTGTTCCAGAACTACGCGCTGTTTCCGCACCTAAGCGTGCGCGACAACATCGCCTTCGGTCCGCGCATTGCCGGCGTATCAGCGGATGTGAATGCCATGCTGCAACTGGTCAAACTGGAGCCGCACGCGCACAAGAAGCCGGCGCAGCTCAGCGGCGGCCAGAAGCAGCGCGTGGCCATTGCCCGTGCGCTCATCAACAAGCCGCAGGTGCTGCTACTCGATGAACCGCTGGCCGCGCTGGACCTGAAGCTGCGCCAGCACCTCTTGATGGAGCTGCTCACCATT
>JAQGPI010000300.1 GCA_028293175.1 Verrucomicrobiaceae bacterium
GGCCAGCTCACTCATCAGCCACTGTTGCTACAGGATATCGAAGTTTTTGTTCTCGGCGATTTCGTCTGTTACTTGACGCACCGGCTGTTTCTTCGAGTGCGTTGGTGGCCCTTTCATGCGGTGCATCATAGCTCAGAAGAATTGGACTGGCTGGGCAGCGTGCGGGTGCATCCGGTGAATGATCTGGTGAATAACCTTGTCCGGTCCACACCCTTGCTGCTGCTGGGATTCAATCCCTGGGTGACCGTCAGCTCGGCTTTCTTTTTCACCTTTTACTCGATCTTTTTGCATGCCAATGTGAACTGGGACTTTGGCCCGCTGCGCAGCGTGGTTGCCACCCCTGTTTTCCACCGGTGGCACCACTCCAAAGACCGCGAGGCCTGGGACAAAAACTTTGCGGGCTTGCTGCCCTTCTGGGACATTCTGTTTGGCACCTACTTCATGCCGAAGGGTCGCTATCCTGAAAACTTTGGCATTCACGATCCGATGCCCAAGAACATCATTGGCCAACTGCTGGTGCCCTTCGGTTGGCAGTCTTGGAAAAGGTGGAAGCTGAAGTCGGAGAGCGAAGAATAAAAAGTGCAGCGAGGATGCTTGATGCTGGGTTCTGAGGCCGGAAGACAGTTGAGACGCGAATTCAAGTGCCTCTCTCTTTGTCTGCCTCTACGTTTGAGGCACAAAGCTCTTTCCACCTCCACTTCGCCTTCCTATGTCCGCCTTCCTGCAATTCAACCGCACCGGTAAGCCTCTCGAAGTTCTCGAACTCTCGCATCGCGAGCTGCCACCTCTTCAAGGACACGAGGTGCGCGTGGCCATGCGGTATGCGCCCATCAATCCTGCTGATCTCAATTTCATCGAAGGAAACTATGGTCGCGTGCCCACGCCGCCCACTATTCCGGGCCACGAAGGCAGCGGGCAGGTGGTAGAGATTGGACCTCTGGTGACATCCCTGGCCGTTGGCGACATGGTGATTCCTCTTCTGGGCTTGGGCTGCTGGGCAGAACACCTGACCGCGTTCGAGCACGAATTTGCCAAGCTGCCGGATCAAATCGACTTGGTACAGGCTGCGATGCTGCGAGTGAATCCTATCACCGCGTGGTGTCTGATTCACAATTTTGTCGATTTGGAAAAAGGCGAATGGATCGCACAGAACGCGGCCAATTCCGGTGTCGGTCGCGCCATGATCCAAGTGGCGAAACACCTCGGATATCGCACGCTTAACTTCGTCCGCCGTCCTGAGCTCATTGATGAGCTGAAGGGGCTCGGCGCGGATGAAGTGCTGCTCGATACACCGGAAGGCGTTGCTGAAGCGAAGGAAATCACCAGGGGCCAGGCCCCACGCCTCGCCACCAATGCCGTGGGCGGCGAGAGCGCCATTCGTATCATGGATGTGCTCGCCCACTCCGGCACCCTCGTCACCTATGGTGCCATGAGCCGAGCCAGCTTGAAGGTGCCTAACAAGTTCATGATCTTCAAGGATCTGACCCTGCGCGGTCTGTGGGTAAGCAAATGGCATGAACAAGCCAGCCATTCGGAGCTTCACGATGTCATGCGCCCGCTCGTCGATATGATCCGCACCGGTGAACTCATGGTGGCCGTGGACGAAATCATCCCTCTCAAAGATTTTTCCAAAGCCATTGCGCGCGCCCAGGAAGCCGGCCGGTCCGGCAAGGTCATTCTAGACCTTGCATCGGTGTAATCGCCTCAAAATCCACAGCGCCGGACTGCACCGGGGAATTGGTCAGGTTCAGCGGCGCAACCGGCATTTCTACGAGAGTAAAAAAGCCGCGGCCTTTCCTCTGGCGCGGAGCAATGACGCCTTGGAAAAGAACTTTCCGACTCACCGCCGGCATGCCGTCGGAAAGAAAGAACTGGCCGTTGAAGGCACCTGTGCTGCCGTTCACGACAAGGGTTTCACTGGTAGGGTTCGGCTGGCTGGCAACGGCCTTGTACAGCTTGCTGAGGCGGAACGTTTCGTTCGCATCCGCAGCCAGCACTGCCGTGCCAATGCCGCCGCCGGAGAAGGTCATTTTCACGTTCACCGCCGTCAGGGCCACGTCGGGAAGCCCCCATAGAATGAGCCCAGATTGCGCACGCTGCTCCCCACCCACGGCAGTGAGAGAATTGCCCGCATTAGCGACGCCGAAATCAAAGCCGGAGGGCACATAAGAATGGTCTGCGGTGCCAGCGGCGGCTGTCTTGTTCCATGTGAGAGAACCCGTCACTGCATTGAAAGCAGGCGCATCCTGATTGGTGACGGCGAGGCTGCCATGAACAGAACCGTGGCTGGCGTAAAGCATGGCATGCACCGGCACCTCGCCGCTCGGACCTATAGTGGTAGCGCTGGTGACAACTGATCCATCCGCAAGTTTGAGGGACAGTGCTACGGCACCCAGATTATTGACGGTAGCAGTACCGATACCCGCACCTTCGGGAGCAGCACCCGCCGTGATCCCGACCGGAGGATTCAGCCAGAAATTGTGCAGTGCAGCGAGGCTGGTAGAAGTATGCGCAGCAGAGTACGAATTGCCCCAGGCTCCGACATTTGCCATGTTAGCGCTGCCCTCCTCGCCAAGCGTTCCAGTGAGATGGCCGTTGGCGCGGTCGATCGTGAAAGCGAATGTTAGGTTCTTCAACGGCGGGGTGCGGCTGATCGTGACAGTTGCCGCGGGATCGGTTGAAGGTGCGGTTTGCAATTGCCCGCTAAAAGCCAGGGTCGTAGCGGGAAGAACACGTTTGCCATTGGCAGGAAGGACATCGGAAGGCAGTACAATCTTGCCAGTAAACGTACCTGTGGCGGTGATGACAAGCCCGGTGAGTGCACCTCCATAATTGCCATTGCCGGGCGGACTGGCGCTGCGTTCGACCAGGCCGTTGAAGGTGGTTTTCACCGGCGCGTCAATGGGGTCCACGTTCACCAAAAAGCTCATCGTCTTGCCGACGCCAGCGAGATTGCGGGCCGTGGCTAGGGCGGTCCAGGCATTCACCCTGCCAACAAGCGGCCGGCCAATAATCGCCCGCTGCGGCGCATTGTAGGCAAGCCCGGGCGGGAGTCCGGTGACGGTGACAGAGGTGGGGCTGTTGAACACCGTCACGGGAAGCTTCACCTCCTGGCCCACCTCGTAAACCCTGGGCAAAATTTGAGTAATGGTGGGCTTCAATCGCACCGCCACGAACACGGGGCCGACAGTAATCGACTGGCCGTTGGACACGATCTCACACCTGTAGCTGTCCTGCGCTGCGGCGGTGGCGTGGGTGATGGAAAGCTTCGCAAGCGCACCGCCAGCCACCGTGCCGATGCCCGTCAGCGTGGGATTGGAGGGGGTGGACCACGCAAAGGTTGCCGTGGCATTTGCCGGAGTGATCGCGGCGGTAAGATTGAATAGGCCATCCTCGTCGACGGTGAAGCTCGATGAAGGATTGACAGTGGCGACCGCAACAACCACGGGATCTGACACAAGGTTGCTCTTGGGGTTTGAAACGCGGCAGGTATAGGTGCCAGCCAGCGTGGTAGTGATCTTCGGCAGTTTGTAAGTCTCATACACGGCCAGGGGAATGGCCACGTTACTGCGCAGCCACTGGTACTTAGCACTGGAGCCGTGGCCGGTGATCGCAAGCGTGACGTCGGTGTGACCCAAACCCGTCAGCACATAAGGTGACGCCGGTTGGACATCAATGCCCACTGGCAAGGCGGTTGTGGTCATAAAGGTGGCGTCATTTCCATACACCGTGCCAGCGGCATTCTTGGCCACGATGCGGAAGTGGTAGGTGGTCTGCTCCTTGAGGTTCAACACTGCGACATCAAGATTGATCGCGGTTGATACCACCGTCACCGCTGTTTTGCTGCCATACATCTTGGTAGTGCCGTATTCAAACCACGCTGTAGCGTCGTAAACATGCGGCGTCACCGTCCCCACCAGATGCACGCGATAGGCATCCACAAACTTCGCCGGCTCCGTAGCCACCATCGGCAACGCGGCGTGCACGGAGCCGACGAAGCACAAGAAGGCTATGAGGATAGGGCGGCAGTATCGCATGCAGCGCCCATGATGAGGGAAATGGGGGGCCAGTTCAATCTCAAAGGATCAGGTGGCTTAGTTCCCTGACAGGCCTCGCCTCGCGGGCTCGTTGATGTTCATCATGCCTGCTCCCCTTTCCCGCCGCCACTTCCTTATGCAATCCGCCGCTCTGGCGGGCGCAGCCGTACTGCCGTCGATCCAGGCCGCGGACTCAGTAGTAGAGTCAATCATCGACATCCATCAGCACACGGATTATCATGGCCGGTCAAATGACCATATGATCGCTCATCAGCGGGCAATGGGCGTGACGACCACGGTCCTGCTGCCCGCAGGGACCTACATGAGCAAGCCCTCGACTCACGAAGGCAAGTCCAACGGGCTCGCCGCCCAATGCACAGGCAACAGTGTGTGCAAAGAAATCGCCGATGCGCATCCCAAGGAGTTCTTCTTCGGTGCGAACGAGGTCACCGATGAGCCGACCGCAGCGGCAGAGATCGAGAAGTATCTAAAGCTCGGCGCGGTGATTATAGGCGAACAGAAATTCGGCGTGGAATGCGATTCCGCCGAAAGCCAGAAGCTCTACGAACTCGCAGCGGCGTACAACGTGCCGATCCTGCTCCACTTCCAGCACAAGACGTACAACTGGGGCTTCGACCGCTTCCATACGATGCTGACGAAATTCCCGAAGACCAACTTCATCGGCCATGCCCAGACCTTCTGGGCAAATATCGACAAGGCTCACGACTGGAAAAATTTCTATCCCAAAGGCCCGGTGACTCCAGGTGGTCTCACTGATCGGTATCTGTCGGATTATCCCAACATGTACGCGGACATGTCGGCAGGTTCTGG
>JAQGPI010000352.1 GCA_028293175.1 Verrucomicrobiaceae bacterium
CGCGAACTGAATTTGAGGAGCACGGCCTTCCAAATCCGGCAGACGAAACTGGAGCGCGACCAGCTTGCGAAGACGGTGGAGCAGGACGTGAAGGACGCGTGGCTCAACGTCAAAACACTCACCGAAACATTGTCCGCCCTGCGCACTCAGGTGACCGCCGCGGAGCAGGGGTACAAGGACATTCAGAACCAGTATCAGGCGGGCACTTCCACCAGTTTGGATGTGTTGACCGCCCTCAATGACTTGAACACGGCGCGCAAGGATTTCGCGCAGCACACCTACAGCCTTCAGCTCGCGCTGCGCAAGCTGGAACAGGTTGGCGGCACCTTTCAGCAGGACCGTGTGAACCGCGCCCCCCATCAATGAAAAAACTTATTTTACTCCTTCTTCTCGCCGGTGCCGGCTATGCCGCGTGGTACTTTCGGCCACCACCACCGGAGGCTGCGGGCCCTGGTGGCAGGGGCAGTCGCGGCAGCAATCCCGCCGATATGCCGCCAGTGCCGGTGGTCGAAGGCCGCGTGGAGCGCCGGGACATCCCGCTCTACCTTGATGGCCTGGGCAATGTGCAGGGTTATAACACGGTGACGGTGCGCTCTCGCGTGGACGGCCAGCTCGATAAGATTCTTTTTACTGAAGGTCAGGACGTGAAGGCCGGCGATGTGCTGGTGCAGCTCGATCCAAAGCCTTTCCAGGCCGCGCTGGAGCAAACGCAGGCAAAGAAAAAACAAGACGAAGCACAGCTCGAAAACGCCAAGCTCGACCTTGAGCGAAACATCACGTTGCTGGCGCAGAAGGCTGTGCCGCAACAGAAAGTGGACACGCAAAAGGCGCTCGTCTCGCAGCTCGAAGCCACCGTGAAAGCCGATCAGGCGGGAGTCGATTCGGCACAGGTGCAGTTGAACTATGCGACGATTGTTTCACCCATCGGCGGTAGGGCGGGTTTAAAGCTGGTCGATCAGGGTAATGTGGTGCATGCGGGCGATGCCAACGGGCTAGTGGTGATCTCGCAGTTGCAGCCTATTTATGTTGTCTTTACCTTGCCGGAACGGCATCTGCCCGCCATCCAGCGCGAGATGGCCAAGGGCAAGCTCGTGGTGCTGGCACAAGGCCGCGACAACGAGGAGCAACTTGGCGAAGGCGAGTTGACGGTGGTGGACAATCAGATCGACATCACCACCGGCACGATCAAGCTGAAGGCCACCTTTCCCAATGACAACAAGCAGCTCTGGCCGGGGCAATTCATCAATGCTCGCCTGCGCCTGACGACTCGCAAAGCTGGCATCGTGGTGCCTGCGTCCGTGGTGCAACGCGGACCTGACAAGACCTATGCTTTCGTGATCAAGGATGACCAGTCCGTGGAAATCCGGCCCATCAAGGTGGAGCAATTTGAGGACGGGCTGGCGCTCATTCAGGAGGGGCTCAATGAAGGTGAGCGCGTGGTGGTGGACGGCCAGTACCGGCTGCAACCCGGCTCTCGCGTGAAGACCGCGGGTGGCAAGCCCAATGAAGCTGTGGCGGCGAACAGTGATGCCAAGGAACACCACGGCAAGCCAGGCGAATCAGGCAAGGCCAAGGCAGCCGATGAGGGCAAAACCAAGGCGGCACAGTGAACCTCTCCGAGCCATTTATCCGGCGGCCTGTGGCCACCTCCCTCCTCATGGTGGGCGTGGTGCTGATGGGGCTGCTGGGCTACAACTTCCTGCCAATCTCCGCGCTGCCTGCGGTGGACTTTCCCACCATCGAGGTAAGCGCGCAGTATCCTGGCGCGAGCCCGGAAGTGATGGCCTCGGCTGTGACGACACCGCTGGAGCGGCAGTTCGGCCAGATCAGTGGCTTGTCGTCGATGACATCGACAAGCTCGTTCGGCACCACCAGCATCACGCTTCAATTCAATCTGGACCGCGAAATCGACGGTGCGGCCCAGGATGTGCAGGCCGCGATCAACATTGCCGGCGGCGTGCTGCCGAAGATGCCCAGCCCGCCCACCTTCAGCAAGGTGAACCCGGCGGACACACCCATCCTGACGCTCGTAGTTTCATCCGACACGCTGCCTTTGGAGAAGGTCAACGACATCGTCGATACTGTGCTGGCACAGAAGCTCAGCCAGGTGAGCGGCGTTGGTTTGGTGACCATCCAGGGCAATCAAAAACCCGCTGTGCGTGTGCGTGTGAATCCTGCCGCGCTGGCTGCTCTCGGGCTCGGTCTAGACGATGTGCGCACCGCCCTTGCGGCAGCCAATGTCAATGCGCCCAAGGGCAGCTTTGATGGCGACCGCCAATCCTATTCCATCGGGGTCAACGACCAGATCTTTTCAGCAGACGAGTACAAGCCCATCATCATCGCTTATCGCAACGGCTCGCCCATCCGCGTAAGCGATGTGGGCGATGTCATCGACAACGTGGAAAACATCCGCCTCGCAGGCTGGGCCGGTGGCCATCCCGCAGTGATTGTGGACGTGCAGCGCCAGCCGGGCGCGAACATCATTGAGACGGCGGACAAGGTTAAAGCCCTGCTGCCGAAGCTAAAAAATTCCATCCCGCCCGCGGTCAAAGTTTCCATCCTTTCCGACCGTACCGAAACCATCCGCGCCTCCGTGCTGGATGTGCAATTCACCCTGCTGCTCACCATCGGCCTCGTGGTGCTGGTGATCTTCGTTTTCTTGCGCAAGCTTTGGGCCACGATCATTCCCAGCGTGGCGTTGCCCATCGCCATCATCGGCACCTTCGGTGTGATGAAACTCGCAGGCTTCAGCCTGGACAACCTCTCGCTCATGGCGCTGACGATCTCCACCGGCTTCGTCGTGGATGATGCCATCGTGATGATCGAAAACATCGTGCGCTACATTGAGAAAGGCGAGGAGCCGATGGAGGCCGCGCTCAAAGGCGCGAAGCAGATCGGTTTCACCGTCATCTCGCTCAGCGTCTCGCTCATCGCGGTCTTCATCCCGCTGCTGTTCATGACCGGCATCGTGGGTCGCCTGTTTCGCGAGTTCGCCATCACGCTTAGCGTCTCGGTGGTGGTATCCGCGATTGTATCACTGACTCTCACACCGATGATGTGCTCGCGCCTGTTGAAGGCGGAGCACAATGAGAAGCACGGCCGCTTCTACATGGCCACGGAGAGGATGTTCGATGCGTTCCTGCACCTGTACGATGTGGGGTTGAAATGGGTGCTGCGGCACCAGTTTTTCACCCTCATGACCGCCGTTGCCACGCTGGTGGCCACGGTCTGGCTCTACATCATCATCCCCAAAGGCCTGCTGCCGCAGCAGGATACCGGCATGATCTTGGGCGTCACGGATTCCGCACAGTCCATTTCGTTCAAGTCCATGGTCCAGCGCCAGCAAGCCGTCTCCGAGATCGTGCGAAAAGATCCCGATGTGGTCAGCGTCGCCTCCTTTGTTGGCGGCGGCTCCGTCAATTCCACCGTCAACACCGGCAGGCTCTATATCAACCTCAAGCCGCGCGATGAGCGCGAGGCGAGCGCCACTGACATCATTGAACGCTTGCGCAACGCAACTCAGGATGTGACCGGCATCTCCTTGTTCATGCAGGCCGTGCAGGACGTGCAGATCGACAGCCGCGTGAGCCGCACCCAGTACCAGTACACGCTCCAGCATTCTGATGAGGAGGAACTGGACGAATGGGCCACCAAGCTGCGCGACAAGCTGCGCACCATGAGTTCGCTCGTGGACGTGGCCACGGACCAGCAGAACAACGGCCTGCAAATCCGCGTGGATGTGGACCGCGACAAGGCCTCGCGCCTCAACGTGCTCACCCAGGCAATTGATGATACATTGTACGACGCCTTCGGGCAGCGTCAGGTCTCGGTGATTTTCACCCAGCTCAACCAGTACCGCGTGATCCTGGAGGTGCAGCCCAACTATCAGGTGCGGCCTGATGCCTTGCAGAAGATCTATGTGAAATCCACCAGCGGGCAGCTCGTGCCCTTGAGCGCCTTCGCTTCCGCGCGCACCGTCACCGCGCCGCTGGCCATCATTCATCAAGGGCAATTCCCGGCCGTCACCATCTCCTTCAACCTGCGCACCGGCGGTTCGCTGGGCGAGGCGGTGGAAACGATTCAACAGGCGGAGAAGGAAATCGGGCTGCCTGAAACCATCTCCACTTCCTTCTCCGGCAGCGCCGCTGAGTTCCGCGAATCACTCGCCAGCCAGCCCTTCCTGCTGCTCGCCGCCATCGTGGTCATCTACATCGTGCTCGGCGTGCTGTATGAGAGCTACATCCATCCCATCACCATCCTCTCATCGCTGCCCTCCGCCGGGGTAGGCGCGCTGGCGGCGCTGATCATTTGCAAGACGGACATGTCCCTCATAGCCTTGGTCGGCATCATCCTCCTCATCGGCATCGTGAAGAAGAACGCCATCATGATGATCGACTTCGCCCTGGAGGCGGAGCGCGAGCAGGGGATGGCCCCGGAGGAATCCATCTATCAAGCCTGCTTGCTGCGGTTCCGCCCCATCATGATGACCACCTTCGCCGCTCTGCTTGGCGCGCTTCCATTGGCGCTGGAGCAGGGCACCGGCTCCGAACTGCGCCGCCCGCTGGGCATCGCCATCGTGGGTGGCCTGTTGGTGTCCCAATTCCTCACACTTTATACGACACCCGTGATCTACCTCTACATGGAGCGCATGCGCCGGTTCTTCACAAAGGAGAAGGATGCGGGGCATGAGCACGAGGAAACCCAGCTTGTCGTGGTGGAGGACGCCACGGCCAAGGCCGCGTCATGAACATTTCCGAGCCATTTATCCGCCGCCCTGTCGCCACTTCACTGCTGGCGGCCGGGCTGTTCTTGATGGGAATCGTGGCTTATTACAACCTGCCCGTGGCACCCGTGCCGCGCGTGGATTTCCCCATGGTCATGGTCTCTGCTTCCCTGCCAGGGGCTGATCCGGCGACGATGGCTTCTTCAGTCGCGGCACCGCTCGAGCGCCGCTTCGGGCAGATCGCCGGGGTTACGGAGATGACCTCCTCCAGCACGCTCGGGTCCACCAGCATCACGCTTCAATTCGATCTGGATCGCAAGGTGGATGGGGCAGCCCGCGACGTGCAGGCCGCCATCAGCGCCGCCACGGGCGACCTGCCCACGAACATGCCGAGCCCGCCCACCTATCGGAAATACAATCCGGCGGACTCGCCCATCATGATCATGGCGATGACATCCGATCAGATGCCAGCCACGGAGGTGTATGATCTGGCGGACTCCATCATCGCGCAGAGGCTCAGCCAGGTGGAAGGTGTGAGCCAGGTACTCATCAGCGGTTCTGCCAAGTCCGCAATCCGCGTGCAGATGCATCCAGGCGCGCTGGCCACCGCCGGCATCAGCCTTGAAGACGTTCGCTCCGTGCTTTCAAAATCAAGCGTGGACCTGCCCAAGGGCAGCATTGATGGCGCGCGGGCCAGCTTCACCATCGCCACCAATGACCAGCTTACGGATGCGGAGCATTACAAATCCATCATCGTGGCGCAGAGGAAGGGCGTGCCGGTCACACTCGGCTCGCTGGGCACCATCATCAGCGGCCTGGAGAATAGCCGCCAGACCGGCTGGGCCGATGACAAGAAGTCCGTGGTGCTTATCATCTTCAAGCAGGCCGATGCCAATGTAATCGAGACGGTGGACGGCATCAAGGCGGTGCTGCCGCAGATGCACCAGTGGCTGCCGCCTTCAGTGGATCTGCGGGTGATGAACGACCGCACCACCACGATCCGCTCGTCCGTGAATGATGTGCAATTCTCCCTGCTGCTGAGCGTGGGGCTGGTGATCATGGTGATGTTTATTTTCCTGCGTCGTTTCTGGCCTACCTTCATCGCGAGCATCACCGTGCCGCTAGCGCTCGCGGGTACCTTTGGTGCCATGTACCTGTTAGGCTACAGCCTGGACAATCTCTCGCTGATGGCGCTGACTATCTCCGTGGGCTTCGTGGTGGATGACGCCATCGTGGTGATCGAAAATATTTTCCGCTTTGTGGAGAAGGGCGAGAAGCCGTTTCAGGCCGCGCTGAAGGGGGCGCGGCAGATTGGCTTCACGGTCATCTCCATCACCATATCGCTCATTGCGGTGTTCATCCCGCTGCTGTTCATGGGCGGGCTGTTTGGCCGCCTGCTGCATGAATTCGCGGTCACGCTCAGCCTCGCTATCATCATCTCGGCGGTTATTTCCCTCACGCTCACGCCCTGCCTGTGCGGGCAGTTTTTGAAGGCGGAGACGAAGGAGTCCACAAATGGTTTCTTTTACCGGATGAGCGAGCGGTTCTTCGACGGGATGCTGCACTTCTATGAGGACGGGCTGAAGTGGGTGCTCCGGCATCAAATCATCATGCTCTTTGTTTTCATGGCGACGGTGGGCTCCACCGTTTGGGTGTATGGATTGGTGGCGAAGGGCATCTTTCCGCAGCAGGACACAGGCATGATGATGGGCAGCACGGAGGCGGCGCAGGACATCTCATTCCCCGCCATGGTGAAGCTTCAGGAGCAGATGATTCAAATCGTGCTGGCTGACCCCGCCGTCGCGACGATAACCACCTCGGTGGGCTCCAGCGGCGGAGGTGGCGGCAGTTCTACCGTCAACAGCGGTCGCATGTTTATCGCCCTTAAACCGCTCGCCGAACGCAAGGTGAGCATTGATCAAGTGATCGCGCGGCTGCGCAAGCAAGCCACCAGCATCCCAGGCATCAATCTGTTCATGACCGGCATGCAGGACATCCGTGTGGGCGGCCGCTCAAGCAAGACCCAGTTCCAGTATGCGCTTCAATGCCCTGATCTGGCGGAGCTGAACACCTGGGCTCCGCGCGTGCTCGCGGCCCTGCGTGCCATCCCCCAGCTCAAAGACGTGAACAGCGACCAGCTCACCGGCGGGCTGCAATCGAATGTGGTGATCGACCGCGATGCCGCCTCGCGCCTGGGTGTATCACTGGGTGAGATAGACAACACCCTCTATGATGCCTTCGGCCAGCGGCAGGTTTCGACAATCTACCAGCGGTTCAACCAGCACCACGTGATCCTGGAAGTGGACCCGCAGTTCCTCAAGGACCCGTCCGCCCTAGAGCAGATTTATGTGAGGTCAAACAAGGGGCAAATGGTGCCGCTAAGCAGCGTGGCGCGTTTCGGCACGGGCAATTCCTTCCTTTCGGTGAGCCATCAGGGCCAGTTCCCTTCAGTCACACTTTCCTTCAATCTAGGCCCGGGCGGTTCCTTGGGCGAGGCCACGGAACTCGTGCAGGCTGCGGTGGCAAACTTGCACATGCCGACCAGCATCAACGCCAGCTTCCAAGGCACGGCGCAGGTGTTTCAGGCGACGCTTTCGACCCTGCCCATTCTGGTTGTTGCGGCGCTGCTGGCGGTGTATGTGGTGCTGGGAATGCTGTATGAGAGCTTGGTACACCCTATCACGATTCTTTCCACGCTGCCATCGGCGGGCCTGGGCGCGCTGCTTGGGCTTATGTACTTCAACATGGAGCTTTCCATTGTCAGCTTCATCGGCATCATCCTGCTCATGGGCATCGTGAAGAAAAACGCGATCATGATGATCGACTTCGCCCTGGAGGCTGAGCGCACGGAAAACCTTAGCCCCGAAGAATCGATCTATAAGGCCTGCGTGATCCGCTTCCGGCCCATCATGATGACGACAATGGCAGCGCTGTTTGGCAGCTTCCCGCTGGCCTTCGGCACGGGCGTAGGCTCTGAGCTGCGCCGCCCGCTGGGCATCGCAGTGGTGGGCGGTCTTGTGCTGTCACAAGTGCTCACGCTCTACACGACGCCGGTGGCTTATTTGACGGTGGAACACCTGCGCCTCTGGGTGCGCAAGATGAGGGGGAAGGCACCGAAGGTGGAGCCTGTGCCCGTGGCGGCGAAGGCATAAAAAAGCCGCCGGAGACAACCCCGACGGCTCGTTGTTATTGAATTGAAAGCAGCGCTTACTTGCTCAGCTCTTTCAGCACTTCCTTGATGTCATCGGCCTGTTTTTCAGTGGAGGCCTTGGCATCATGCCAGACCACTTTGCCGTTCTTGATGACGAATGCCTGACGGGTGGCGAGGCCAACGACGGGGATCTTGGCGACTTTGAAGGCCTCAAGAACCTTGCCTTCGGTGTCGGAAACGAGGGGGAAGGGGAAATGGAACTTCTCCTGGAACTTCTTGTTGGCCTCGGGCTTGTCCACGCTCACGCCCAGAACTTTAACGCCCTTGGTTTTGAATTCATCATTGGCATCGCGCAGGCTGCAGCCCTGCTTGGTGCAGCCCGGTGTGTCGGCCTTGGGATAGAAGTACACCACAGTGATGCCTTCCTTGTAGTAATCGGCGAAGTTGATGGCCTTGCCGTCCTGATCGACGGAGCTGACGACGGGCGCGTCATAGGGCGGCTTGACGAACTCGCCTTTAGCAAAGGCATGGCTGACGGCCAGCATGAGGCCGACGGTGACGAGGATGGCGATGGTGTATTTCATAGAGTGGGTGCCGGGGTTCGGCCATAGGCCATTACGAGCCAGCGAGGCATTTTGCGCACCTCGGCCGATGTTTTTTCCAAATGATGGCTTTCCCAGCGTCGACTGAAGTCGCCTCTTTCGAAATAACAGCGGGCTAGGAGCGTTACTCTCTGCCCGCTGAATTATGTTGAGCCGTTATCCCGCCCGCCTTTTATCCCTGATCCACACCACCCTTGCCTGTTTCAGCGTCGCTTGCTGCATGAATGGCCTCGATTTGAAAGCTGTCGAAATCGTCGCCCATCGCGGTGCCTCTCGTGATGCGCCCGAGAATACCATGGCGTCCCTTAAGCTCGGATGGGAGCAGAAGGCCGACGGGGATGAGCTGGACATCTATTTGACCAAGGACGGGCAGGTCGTTGTCATCCATGATGGCAATACCAAGCGCACCACGGGCGTGGATATGCCGGTGGTGGAACAGACGCTGGCGGAGCTGCGAGAGCAGGATGCGGGCTCCTTCAAAGGACCCCAGTGGAAGGGCGAGAAGCTGCCCACATTGGAAGAAGCCGTGGCCAGCATTCCTGAGGGGCGCAGGTTGTTCATTGAGATCAAGTGCGGGCCCGAAGTGCTGCCTGCCTTGGAAAAGGTGCTCACCGCCTCGGGCAAGAAGCCGGAGCAGCTTGTGATCATCGGCTTCGGTGATGAAACCATGCGGCGTGCGAAGCTGAAATTTCCCCACCTGAAAGTGTACTGGATCGCGTCAATGAAGCCCTCCAAAAAGGGCGGCAGGGCCAAGACCTTGGATGAAGTTCTCAAGACAGCGAAGGCCATCGGCGTGGATGGCGTGGATCTGGCGGCTGAGCCGCGCATGGATGCGGCCTTTGTGAAGCAAGTGCGTGAAGCAGGCTTGCAACTGTATGTGTGGACGGTGGACGATGCGAAGCTGGCCGCCAGTCTTGCAAAAGCAGGCGTGGACGGCATTACCACGAACCGCCCCGGCTGGCTGCGTGAACAGCTCGCCGCCTCATTGAAATAAATTAATACACTGTATGAAGACATTACTCTTTGGCCTTGCATCCCTTGCTATTTTCCAGCCCACCGCACATGCTTTGTCACCGGCGGCTGAGCGCATCGTCGTGCTCATCAGCGTGGACGGCATGGCCCAGTACTATCTGGATGATCCGAAGGCGGAGATCCCCACCATTCGGAAACTGGCCGCTGAGGGTGGGCGTGCGCAGATGATGAAGGCCTCCATGCCTACGGTGACGTGGCCGAATCATACCACGCTGGTGACGGGCGTGAACCCGGCCAAGCATGGCGTGATCGGCAACAGCTACTTTGATCGCGACAAGCTGGCGGTGGTGTCGCTGCTGCCCGATCCCTTGTTCAACAAGGAAGAGATTGTCAAGAGTCCCACCATCTACGATGTGGCGAAGGCGGCGGGATTGAAGACAGCGGGCCTTATTTGGCCCGCAAGCCGTGGCGCGAAGACTCTGGACTGGACGGTGCCGGATGTAGGCACGAAGGCGCTGTATGAGCAGTACGCTACGCCCGAGCTTCTGAAAGAATTTACCGAAGCGGGCATCCCATGGGAGCTGAACGAGCAGTGGTGGAAGGAAGGCAAGGGCCAGGACCGTGACCGCATGTACGCGCAGATGACCAATCATGTGATCCGCCGTCACCGGCCCAATGTGGCGGTGCTGCATCTCGTCGAGCTGGATCATGTGGAGCACGCGAAGGGACCTCAGTCGCCGGAGGCCTATGCGGCTCTGAAGTTTGAAGATGAGCGCGTGGGCGAAGTGTGGGCCGAACTGCAAAAAAGCTTCCCTGGCAAGGCCACGCTGATTGTCACCGCCGACCACGGCTTCTTTCCTTATCAACAGCAGGTGCAGCCTAACGTATTGCTGCGACAAGAGGGCCTGCTCAAGGCGCTGGCCGGCAAGATCACTGGTGCGCAAGTGCGTGCTTTAAGCCAGGGCGGCGGCTGCTTTCTGTATGTGCTGGACAAGGAGAATCGCGAGGCGCTGATCGCCAAGGTGGCGGAGAAATTCAAGGACGTGGAAGGCGTGCAACTGGTGATCACTCCGAAGGACTTCGCCAAGCATGGTCTTGCCGATCCGTTGAAGAACCCGCAGATGGCAGATGTAGTGCTCTCCGCAAAGAAAGGCTATTCGTTTACCGATACCGCCGCCGGTGATTTGGTCGTGACCCCGAAGACTGAAGAAGTAAAAGGCAGCCATGGTTACGACCCCAACGAACCCGGCCTGCATGCAGCCTTTGTCGCCTGGGGCGCTGGCATTCAGCCAGGCGTGAAGCTGGAGACGATCTCCAACATGGATGTAGCGCCTACCATGGCAACGCTGTTGGGGATCAAGATGCCGGACACGGACGGCAAAGTGCTCGATTCACTCCTCGTCAAATGAGCCTGGAGATAGTGTAGGAGAAATTGTTGAGGAGTGCCGCGTCTGGCTGCTACTGAGCCTGTGTCGCAAAGTGGTGCAGGCGCAGTTTGTCGTTGTGATTTGCGACAGGGTTCTTATGATCCCCATAACAACTTACCTTATCCATGAAGCTTCCATCCGCCCTCCAAGACGCCCTCAATGCGCAGATCAAAAACGAACTGCAGGCGCACTACAATTACCTCGGCATGTCCGCTCACTTTGAGCAGACCGCCTATCTCGGTTTTGCCAAATGGATGCGCCTTCAGTCCCAGGAAGAATACGGCCACGCGATGAAGCTGTATGACTACCTGCGTGAGCGCAATGCCACCATCGAACTGCAGACGATCGATGCCCCCAAGACCTCGTATGACTGTGGCCCGGTGGAGATCTTTGAGATCACCCTGAAGCAGGAGCAGGGCGTGACCCAGCAGATCAACGACCTGTACGAACTGGCGCTGAACCAGAAGGACTACGCCACGCTGCAATTCCTCACCTGGTTCCTGCAGGAGCAGGTAGAAGAAGAGAACACCGTGTCGGACATCATTGACCGTTTGCGTCTCGCCAGCGACAACACCGCCGGCCTTCTTCGCCTGGATGATGAAGCCGGCCGCCGCGCTGCGCAGGGTGGTGGTCGCGCCAAGGCTTAGACTTGCTTTTTAACAATCAAAAACCGGTGGTGAAGCTAGGCTTTACCACCGGTTTTTCATAGCGTTGCGGGGCGTTACTTCACGGTCACTTCCGCCTTTGGCAGCGCCTTCTTCAGCTTGTCGGCACCGGCTTCGGTGGCTTTGCTCTGCCATGCGGCGACGTGTCGGAGGCTCTTCATGGAGCTAAGGCTTGCAAGGCCAGCGTCCGTCACTTCGGTGCCATAGAGATTGATGCTTTGCAGGTTCTTGAGCTTGGTCAGGGATTCAATGCCTTTGTCCGTCACCTTGGTCTGGCGCAGGTCCAGCCGGGCTAGACGTGGGAGCTTGGCGGCGGTGGCCAGGGCGGCATCGGTGATCACTGTGCGGCCCAGGTCAAGATGGGCGATGTTTTCGGCCAGCGGCAGCAGTGAGGCCACCTTGTCATCGGTACAGCGGGAGACGCCGGTGAGGAAGTCCACACGCAGCAGCGGGCTGGTGGCGCTGATGGTGGAAATCTGTGCGCCAGCGGCCTTGGCCTTCTTGATCTCCTCCTCAGAGGCGGGCTTCACGCCTTTTTCCAGCGCGTTGTAGAAGTCGATGTGCTCGCGCTTGGTTTCCACAGCGACGCGGACGGTGGGGTCGGCGGGCTTGCCTTCCGCATTGCCCTCCCAGCCACCGAAGTTCGCGCCTTCATCGATCCATTGCTTGAGCAGGGTCTTTTCGGCAGCAGTCAGCGGATCAGCCTTGCCCTTGGGCGGCATCGCATCGTCATCGTCTTCTGGCAGGGTCACCACTTCAAAGAGACGGCTTTTGTCGCTGGCCTTTGCCGTGATGATCTTGCCGTTCTTGCTGCCCTTCATGATGGCAAAGGCGGCATCCAGGCGCAGATCAGCCTTGGGCTCCTTCTTCTTTCCGTTCACTTCCTTGGGCGCGGCATGGCAGTCCATGCATTTCTTCTGGAGGACGGGGAAGATTTCCTTCTCGAAGTTTACGGCGGCACCGGCGGTGATGGGCATGAGGGCCATGCAACTGGCGGCGGAGGCAAGGCAGCAAAGGCGGGCGGTGGAACGAGTCATATGGCGGGGGATAGGAAGGGAAGGGGGTTCCGACAGCAGGTTGTTGAATTCTTACTGTCAGGGCGCAAAGGAAACGCTTGCTTACTTTTGTTGTTTCAGGAAAAATCCGGTCGCTCGTGTTGTGGCAGGCACTCAAAGGTCAAGCTCCCAAGAAGAGTCAGCACGCAAGCTCTGCGGTCCTAGAAAAACACCCCTCATCGCCGTGAAACCCGAACCTCGCATCACCCGAAATACACTCGCCGTCGTCATGGGAGGCGGGGCTGGCACCCGTCTCTATCCGCTCACCAAGGACCGCGCTAAGCCTGCCGTGCCGCTGGCGGGCAAGTACCGCCTCGTGGACATTCCCATCAGCAACTGCATCAACAGCGGCGTGCGCCAGGTGTACGTGCTCACACAGTTCAACAGCGAGTCGCTCAACCGGCACGTCAACCGCACCTACAAGTTTGATCAGTTCAGCCGCGGCTTCGTCGAAATTCTCGCCGCCCAGCAGACGCTAAATGACGAGACCTGGTATCAAGGTACGGCCGATGCTGTGCGCCAGAACCTGCGCACCTTCCTGGAGGGCAACTGGGACTACTACCTCATTCTCGCCGGCGACCAGCTTTACCGCATGGACTTCCGCGAGGTGATGGACCAGCACATCGCTTCGAAGGCCGACATCACCATTCCCACGCTGCCGGTCAACGAACGCGATGCCAAGAGCTTCGGCATCCTGCATGCCGATGCAACCGGCCGCATCCACACCTTTGTGGAAAAGCCCAAGGAGCCCGAGGTGCTGGAGACCCTGCGCATGCCCATCGAAACCATGCAGCGCATGGGCATCCCCACGAATGAGCCGCGCTATCAGGCCAGCATGGGCATCTATGTCTTCAGCCGCGCGATCCTGGAGAAGTCTCTGGACAACGACTTTGCCGATTTCGGCAAGCACATCATCCCGGATGCCATCAAGAACTACCACGTGCATTCGTACGACTTCCAGGGCTACTGGGAGGACATCGGCACGATCCGCTCCTTCTTCGAGGCGAACCTGGACCTCTGCGAAATGGTGCCGCAGTACGACTTCTTTGATTCGCTCAACCCCATCTATACCAACGCCCGCTTCCTGCCTTCCAGCAAGCTCAACGGTGCCACCATCCACAAGGCGCTGCTGGCCGATGGCTGCATCCTCACCGATGCACACATCGAGCGCAGCGTGATCGGCGTGCGTTCCATCGTTGAATCCGGCACCACCATCCGCAACTGCATTCTCATGGGCGCGGATTACTACCCCGGGTCAGCACGAGGCGCTGACCGTCCGCCGCCCGGCATCGGCCGCAACTGCCGCATCGAGAAGGCCATCATCGACAAGAACGTGCACATCGGCGACAACGTGCTGATTACCGGTGAAGGCAAGGTAGGCGACCAGGACCACGAGAACTACTTTGTGCGCGACGGCATCGTCGTGATTCCAAAAGGTGCCGTGATTCCTGCTGGCACCTGGATTTGATCATTGATCAGCGCTGCGGTTGTTGAGGCTGGTCAATGACCAGCCTCTTACCCAGGCTCATCACGTCATCGGTCGCAAAGCCAAGGCTGCGGTAGAACTCAATCACCTGCACGTTCGAGGTGCGCACCTGGAGATTGATCTTCGGGCAGCCTCTGGCGCGCAGGAGCTTCTCCGCGTGCTCCATGATCTGGTGGCCATAGCCCTGCTTTTGCAGAGGCGGTGACACCGCAAGATAATTGATCCAGCCGCGGTGGCCTTCATACCCGGCCATCACGGTGGCCACGATCTCGTTGCCAAGCACGCCCACGAGGAAAAGATCAGGGCCCACGGCCAGCTTGCGCCGGATATCCGTGTGCGGATCGTTCTGCGGCCGCAGCAGGTCGCACTGACCCCACAGTTCTATGACCCCGCTTTCATCGGCATCCTGAAAAGCTCTAATTTCCACGACAGGCAGTGACTAGAGCCAGATGCCTAGGCTATGCTTGAGCTTGAAGCCTCGGGGCGAAGAGAAGCGCTTCGATCACCACCTACATCTCCCGACTGGGTGGAAGCAGGGCCGCCTGTGGCGCTGCCGATGATAGGCGAGTTAGGCGTGGCGGAAGCCAGCTGGGCCATTAATGCCTGTAAATTGGCGGTGGGAGGGGTGGTGTTCATGGCAATAAAGGGAAGGCTGGTGCTTCCATCCTTAGGTTCCGGGCTTTAAAGAATCTTGCAAGGCTTACTTTACACACTTGTGAATCAAACGATTGCTGACATACATAACCTCTCCCAAAACTACCTAGCATCATTGAGAATGCCACGTCATCTCGCTTACACGCTAGCGCTTGATCATCCGCCCGGCGCACTCGGCCATCGGAACATGGCAAAGTTCCTGGTGCTTTCTCTTTTAAGGACTCGTTTTGACGGTGAAATCGTCGTGTTCAAGACTTCGCCCGAGCCGCTTTTCATGGTGCCCCGTAAGGGCGTGCGCGAGATCACCATGGACCCTGGTGAGCATGGCGATGAACACTTCTGGAACTACGCGCAGACCTGGAAGTTCAAGGTGCATGAGCAACTGGATGTCACCGGGTACGACAAAGTACTGTACCTGGATGCCGACTGCCTGGCGCTGCGCAATATCGATTCCATGCTGGAAGGCGACTGGGATCTGGGTTTTTATCGCGAGCCGGGCAGTCTGGCGGGGCATGAGGGCTTTAACTGTTTCATCAGCGAGAAC
>JAQGPI010000653.1 GCA_028293175.1 Verrucomicrobiaceae bacterium
ACCGGTCAGCAACATGCCCGCAGAGAGGTTGTTGGAGGTCACAAGATTTACCACATTGGAACCGGCGACGGTCGAAGCAACCGGTGCGCCTGTCTGGGCCTGCGCGCCAGTGGCGGCATTGTAAACAATCAATTCAGTGGTGCCTGCATTAGCGAGGCCGCCAGCCGTGAGCACACCACGAACGGTAGGGCTGCCGATGGTGGAGCCGGAGGTGGTGTTACTGCGCAGCAAGCCGCCGCCTTCAAGGTTAAGGACCCTGTCACTAGCACTGAAAAGGACATTGGCATCCGAGGTGCCGCCGAGTTTGAGCTGGGAGGTATAGGTGACGGGAGCGGACAATGTCGTGGAATAGGAGCCCACATTGGTGATGTTGTTGCCGGGCCCCTGGATGAGCGTGATGTTGCCAGAGGCAAAATCAGCATCATAACCCGCATAGCCTGCGGAACCGATAGCACCTACGCCCTGAGCGACATTGTAAGCGGCAAAGTCGGTCCCGTTGACCAAGGCCCAGGCACCAAGTGATCCATTGCTCTTGTTGGTAAGCCCCCCGCTCACGAGAATGCGGGGATTGGTGCCCGTGCTGCCCAGAGTGCCGCTGTTAGTGGTGAAATTCACCGTCGTTCCCGAGGCATGCGTCAAGCCGGACAAAGTAAGGTCCGCGCTGGCGAAGCTGCCAACGGCCTGAACGCTGGAGGTGATAGTATTGGCTCCCTGTGCGGCAGAAATCGCCCCAACAACTTCACTGCTGAAAGAGTTGGCACGACCGTTGAAGGTCAGAACGCCGCCGCGCATAGTGATCGGTGCAACGTCGCTGATGCGGTTCGTGTTGTCGGTAAACAGACCGGCGTTATTATCCGCCGTCAGTGTCGCATAGTTGAGGGTGAAGGCGGAGGTATTGAGAATCGAGGCGCTGTCTTGCAAGAGAGTCGTGCCGCCCATCAAAATCGTCGGGCCAGTGTAAGTCTGCGGACCTTCAAAGGTCAACGTGTTGCCGCCGATGCGCGCGAAGTTCACGCTGCCGGTGATCTGGCCGGAGAACGTCGTGCCACCGGGGTTCATGTTTGTCACCAGAGTGCCGGTGCCCGCGCTGGAGGTGACGGTGCCGCCGGTGTTTGGAAGCGTTCCCCCGGATTGAATGCGCTCCACATACTGGGTGTTGCCGTTGAGGTCCAGCGTGCCTCCGACATCCAGATTCATAAGCTGGTTAGGGTAGAGCGAGTTCAGGCCGCCATTCAGCTTGATGGTACCATTCAGAATATTGTTCGTGCCGACAATGAAGTTAGGTGTCGAGAAGGTCAGCGTGCCGCCCCCCGCGAGCGCGATGCCGTTGGCACCCGTGACGCCGCCCGTCACATTGAGCGTTGTTCCACTGTTGACCTGGAACGCCGCGACGACGCCTGCAAAGGCCGTATTAGTCTGGGCGAGTGTGTTGTTGCCGACGGTGTTGAGGACGCCTGCCGCAGTGAGGGTCAGGATCAGGCCGTTATTGCTGCCGACCGTGATACCAGTGCCATTGATCTTCATGGCATTGATCGTCTTCGAGGCCGTAAGGGCGGCCGGAGAAGCAGTGATGTTCATTGTTCCCGTGTTCGCGGTTCCATTAATGTCATTCGTGGTGACATACGCACCAGCGGCCATCGCCTGGATACCATTGGCATTGCTGGCCAGGCCATCGTGGTTGTAGGTGGCAAAGTCCGCACCACCCGGCAGGAATACCTTGGACAGAATACCAGAGGTGGCGGGAAGCAATGCTGGCGCGGTCGTGAAGATGATTTTATTGGTGCTACCAAGGCCGGTGATGCCGCTGACGTCCAAAGCGGAGCCCGTGTTGGGAAAGAGCACGGAAGCAAAGGTCAGCACATTCGGGCCCGCGCCCGACATGGTGATGGAGGAGTCCACACTGCCGAGCGTCAGAACGCCCATGGTTTCAGTGGTGCCATTGCCATCGCCGATAAAGTCGAGCCTGCCACCGCTGAGGTTCACCGCTACGGTGTCCAGAATGCGGTTGAGGTTCTCAGTCCCACTGTTGTCGAGCCTGAGGATGCCCGTGGGGTTCGCGCCAATGCTGGCCGTCGCGCCGGTCCAGGCACCGCTGGCACCGCTCAGAACGACCGTACCGCTGTTCGCAGTCAGCGCCCCGATGGCGGTGTTTAATCCGGTGAGGGTCAGCGTGCCCGTTCCCGAGTAGATAAGCGAACCTGTGGTGGCTGTAGAGCCGTTTTGAACAACGCTACTGATGTTTGTGTTGCCAGAGCCAGCAATGGTCAAGACACGCCCGGTGGAGTCACTGGAAAGATTCACCGGCTGGGTCGTGAACGACAGCGCGGCTGGGCCGGTGAGGTTGTTCGTAATGATGCGGTTACCGCCGTTGTTCTGCAGGGAATATGCCTGGGTGCCGTTGCCCGCGAACTCAATCGAGTTTGTTCCGGAGATGACGCCATAGACGTTGGTAACCTGCAGCGGGGTCACAAGAGCATTCGCTCCCGTCAGCGCGAAGTTTGATTGCAATGTGCCTGCGGCCATGGCCAGCACATTGGCGGTGCCGAACGGATTGAGAGCTCCTGCCTTGTTTACAATGATCGTTCCCTCATTGATGAGGGTGCCGCCGATATAGGCTGCTCCCTGAATGGTCGCACCACCGATGGTGACCGTGCCGGAAGTGTTGTAAACCACGTTCACCGTCGCTGCCGCACCTCCAAAGGAACTGATGACAGCATTGAACGCCGTGTTGCCGGTACCCACAATGTTCAAGGCCCGGGCAGTGACAGCTTCGAGACTGTTGAAGCCGCCGTTGATCGTCAGCGTACTGCCAGAAATGACGTTGCTGATGGTCCAGGGGTTCCCGCTGGCACCAACGATCGGGCCGTTGAGCGTGATCGGTGCGGTGCCCGAAAAAATCGCTGTGGTATTAGAGGCAATGATGAGCGGCTGAGCGATCGTCAATCCAGCGGGATCGACGGAATAAACGCCGGCGTTTGACATCAGCAGGCCGCCAAAATACAGAGGGCTGCCGGTAACAACGGTGCGGGCGTTGTTGATGGTGAAGGTGGTGGCGTCCACGATGGTGGAAATCACGTCACCGTAGCCGATGCCGTTACCGGTGACATTCATGCCCAGGGTCAAACCAGCCGTCGTTCCCGAAGACAATGTAATGGTGGCGGAGTTGGCCACTGCGGCAGCAACCGCGTTGGACGATGCAATGGTGCCAAGGCTGCTGTTGCTGCCAAGGCCAAGATAACCGCCATCCACTCGGACGCCGCCGGTGAGGGTGTTGTTGCCCGTCAGCTCCCAAGTGCCGCCGTCTGATTTGAAAACCCGCAAGGATCCACCGTTATCGGCCAGCACTGAAGTGATCCGGTTCGCATCATTGCTGAAACCGATCAAATTCAGGGTCTTGTTGCCAGCAGCAGCATTGACGTAATTGGTGATGACTAGGGCACCGCTGCCGCTGGATTCAATGGTCGTGCTCGCCGTCTGGTTGATCTGTCGGGCGGTCGTTTCACCCGGGCCAGCATACAACAGATTGCCCCCAGCCAGAGTCAACTGACCGGACCCATCGCCAAAAGCGCTCGAGGGAGTGGAACCACCGCCGATGGACGTCACTGCCAGGGCGCCCGCATTCAGCGTCGTATTCCCCTTGTAAGTATTGGCTCCAGTCACGTAAAGCAGGCCATTGCCAGCCTTGATCAAACCGCTGCCCGTGCCACCGCTGATCACACCCGAGAGAGTGGCATAATCCATGAAGGTGCTGGTATTGTCATCCACCTGAATCGTGCGCACTGCACCGTTGAGGTTGATCGGGTTGACAACTTCTGTGTCAAACAGTGCCGTGGTGGAGCTCAGGATCAGGTTGCCGGTGCCGTTGCCAATGCCACCCAGGCCCCAGTTAACCATGGTCGGCACTGCCGCGCCGCCCAGATTCACGGTCAGCTTCGACGTGCTGGCAGAAAAGCCGCCAGAGACATTTTGCCCCCACTGCACCTGGCTGACGCCAGAGCCAATGGAGCGGGTGAAGGTGCCGCTGGTTTCCAGCACGCCGCCATTAAGCACCAGATTGCTCGCGTTGGGAAGAGATGTGCCATCTTGCGCCCGCAACTGGCCAGCGTTGATCGTGGTCGTTCCCGTATAGATGTTGCTGGTATTGCCCAAAATCCAAAGGCCAGCGCCAGACTTCGTAATCGAAAGAGCGCCGCCGGTATTGTCCAGCAGATGCAGGTCGATTTCGTTGTCGCCAAGGGAGGTGCCTGTCAAAGTCAGGGTTCGGGCTCCCGCTACTCCGCCGAAAGCCAGATCAGCCGTGCGATTAAAAATAAGAGCGGCGTGATTGGCGGCCCCGGCGGTGGTCACGATATTGTTGCCGAAGGTACCGGAGGAATCAATCACGCTGCTCGCAGTCAGAGTGAACAGACGGTTGATGGAGACCGAGGGCGTCTGCGTCGCCTGGAAAAGAGTTGTCGTGGAGCCCGTGTATTGAAGAGTGCCGCCGTTGAGAACAAGGCTTGCGGCGTTGGTGATGTCATCAGCGTCGTTACCTTTGCCGATGCTGCTGGGAGAGCCGATGTTGGCCAATGAATTCACCACCAAGGTGCCGCCGCTGATGGTGGTGATTCCGCTGTAAGTGTTCACGCCACTGAACGACTGGGCTGCCGAGCCAGTCTTGGTGATAGCGATTTTCGCGGAGGTTCCGTCCTGGATGATGCCGGAAAACACACCAGCGGTATTGCCGCCGCCAATCACTAACGTGGCCGTGCCGGAGCCGGCGCTGTTGGTAACTGTGCCCGCTCCAGCGAGGGAGTCGGCATTCTGAGTTCCAAACGCGGAACCGACGTTGACACCGTTGAGGTCAAAGGTGGTATTCTGGCGCAGCAACAGCTTCATATTGGCGGCACCAAGAGTGGTCGTTGCACCGGAAAGCTGCAACGTGCCTTCGTTGATTGTGATCGTGCTCGCCGTCTCGGCGTTCACCGCCTTGAGCACCAGTGTCCCCGCCCCGTTCTTCGTCAGGCCACCAGTCGTGGTAGCGGTGATGGGAGCAAACAGATTCAGCACATCAGTGGCACCATCGACACGAATGACTAGGTCCCCAGCGCTGGCGGTCGTTACCCCTGTGCCGGTGATGGTGCCAGTGCCGCCGGTCTGCAGAATGCCGCCACCCGTGGCCCCGCCGACGGTCAGTGCGCCCGTGAGCGTCAAAGTCTGCGCACCGGAAATTTTCAGGGAACTAATCGTCAAAGCCCCACTGCTGAAGCTGCCCGTGATTTGGTTGTTCTGAAGAGAAGTAAGGGCTGTGGCACTCGTGAAACCCTCAGCCGCAGTGTTGCTGTACAGCGGTGCGCGCAGGGTGGTGGTGGTTGTGCCTGGAGCGAAGAGGAAATCGCTGCCGTTGAAATAGTCATGCGCATTCTGGAAGCCAGCGGTGGCCGCAGTGAGGATCACGCTGTTGCCAGTTCCTGGAGTGACATTAAGGCTTGCTCCAAGGGAGGCAGCGGTAAGCGACGCAAAAGTTAGGCTGGAAGTGCCAGTCGCTCCCGGTGCGGCAGCAATGCTGAGCGTGCCCGCACCTGCGGCGGGAATCAGCGCCCAAAGACCTACAGACCAACCCGTGACAAACTGAGATCGTAAGAGCAAAC
>JAQGPI010000392.1 GCA_028293175.1 Verrucomicrobiaceae bacterium
GCTCCAAGCTGATCGACAACCTGCTGGCCTCGGACGGCGCGAACTCGCATCTCTTCAACTACCTCGCGGACATGATGCGCGTGACGGACGTGGCGAACAAAGGCCGCTTCTACACCTATGAGGAATGGCTCAAGGCCCGGTTGAAGGACAACACCAGTTGGGACAAGATTGTGAAGGCCATGATGGTGGCCGACGGCAAGCTGCTCGACAACGGCGCCACGGGCTACCTCTTGCGGGACGCTGGCATGCGGCTGGACAATCTCTCGCTCACGCTCAGCACCTTCCTAGGAGCAAATGTATCGTGCGCGCAGTGCCATGATCATCCGTTCGCGGACTGGACGCAGAAGCAATTCTATGAAATGGCGTCGTTCTTTGGTGCTACCGAGACGGTTGGGGGCAAGGGCAAGAAGGGCAAAGGCATGATGGCTGGCATGAAGGATGCGCGGCAGGCGATTGCGAAGCTGGATGACCGGCGCTTGCAGCAGGCGGCAAAAAACCTTGTGCGCATCAATGCCTTCGAAGTCGAGGATGATAGCGTCAACGACTTAAAGCTGCCAGACGACTACAAGTATAAGGATGCCAAGCCTGGCGATCTGGTGAAGCCCAAGCTCATCAGTTGGAGCAAGGAAGATGCGGCCCGCGCAGCGTATAAGGAAGTGAAGCTCAAGGAGCCAGAGCAGTACCGGGAGCAATTCGCCAATTGGATGACTTCACCCACGAATCCTCGCTTTGCCATGGCCATAGCGAACCGCATGTGGAAGCGCGCCTTTGGCGTGGCAGTGAAGGAGCCTGTGACCGATTTGGACGATCCAAGCACGGCCTTCAATCCACCGCTGCTGGATCATCTGGCAAAGGAAATGGTGCGCGTAAAGTTTGATCTCAAGGCCTTCATGCGGCTCGTCTACAATACCCAGGCCTATCAGCGCGAGGCGACCAGCTTTGAATTCGAAGCGGGCAAGCCGTACATGTTCCCCGGGCCGACCCTTCGCCGCATGACGGCGGAGCAGGCGTGGGATTCCTGCGCGGCGCTGGCGGTGGGCACCGCGGTGGATCACTTCAAGAGCGAGCGCGCCGCGTCTTATGTGCAGGCGATGAAGATCGACTTCACCGCTAGCAATTTAGAAGAGCAACTGCGTGGTGCCATTCAAGCGATGCGACAGGTCGGCGGCCCCGGCGGTAAGGGAGGGAAAGGCGGCAAAGGCAAGGGCAAGGGCATGAAGGCGCGGATGGCTGACAATGTGCCGGACGATGATGAAGTGCTGACCCGTCCGCCCATGCTCGGCGGCATGGTGCTGGCGCGTGCCAGTGAACTGCCGCAGCCGGAGCGCGACCAGCATTTCCTGCGTCAGTTCGGCCAGAGCGACCGGCAGATTTGCGATAGCAACAGCGATGAAGGCAATGTGCCCCAGGTGCTGATGTTGATGAATGGGGATGCCCAGGCCGTGATCGGCAGCGACCGCTCACTGGTGGTAAAAACGGCGCAAGGAATGAGCACGGAGGACGAGAAAATCGAGAGCCTATACCTGAGCTTCTTCTGCCGGAAACCCAAGGCGCAAGAGGTGGCCGCAGCCAAGGAAGCGCTTTCCGGCGGGCTGAGTTTGCAGGACCTCACGTGGGTGTTGTTCAACACCCGCGAATTCATGTTTGTCGAGTAATCCATCACCTTCCCACTGTCATGCGCACTCCATTCCAACTCGATCCTCTCAGCCGCCGCGCCTTTGTCGAAGGCTGGGCGAAGGCCGCGCTCGGCGTCACCGTGCTGCATCACACGGAAGGTCTTCTAGCAGCCACAGAAGCGACGGCGGCGGTCACCGGCCCTGGCTTTGGCAAGGCCAAGAACCTTATCTTTTTGCAGATGGTCGGCGGCATGACCCACATCGACACTTTTGATCCGAAGGAAGGCGATACGAAGGGACCGACGGACCCGATCAAGACCAAGGCGGGCTTCGAGCTCGGCGGCACGATGACCAAGCTGGCGGAGCAGTCGGACAAGATCAGCATCATCCGCAGCATGACGTCAAAGACGGGCGTTCACGCTGCCGGGCAGTACGTGATCCGTACCGGCTACGAACAACGCAGCACCATCAAGCATCCGGCGCTTGGCGCTTGGGCGGAGCACTTCAAGGGTCGCAGCCATAAGACCTTGCCTTCCAGCGTGTGCGTGAACCGCCAGCCTAACAATGGCAATGGCTTCTTCCCCGCCTCCTATTCGCCGCTGCCCATTCTCGATCCGGATGCAGGCCTGCAAAACTCGAAGCCCGAAGTCTCCGGCGATGTGATGCACAAGCGCCTCGCCCTGCTGGACAAGCTGGACGGCGGCTTCCGCGAACGCTTCCAAACGGCGGGCGTGAAGAGCTACACGGAGTTCTATGAGAACACCGTGCAGATCATGAGCAGCAAGGATCTGGAGGCCTTCAGCATTGCGGATGAACCTTCCGATCTGCGCGAGAAATACGGTAAGAACAAGTTTGGCCAGGGCTGTCTTCTAGCACGTCGCCTCATCGAAAAAGGCGTGCGCTGTGTAGAGGTCGCTAGCGGTGGCTGGGACATGCATCTCAACATTGACGACGCGCTCAAGGATCGTGGCGCGGAGATGGACCAGGGCGTCGCTGCCTTGCTCGAAGATTTGAAGCAGCGCGGCATGCTGGATAGCACCATCGTGGTGCTGTGCTCGGAGTTTGGCCGCAGCCCCAAGATCAATGGCAACAGCGGCCGGGATCATCATCCGAAGGTCTTTTCCACCATGATGGCCGGCGGCGGCATGAAGGGCGGCTTCATCTACGGTGCCAGCGACAAGGGCGGCTTCGAAGTGG
>JAQGPI010000416.1 GCA_028293175.1 Verrucomicrobiaceae bacterium
CGCGGATCAGCTTCCACCACGTCGATCATGATCAAGCCATCGAGCACGGAGGAGAAGGCCTTGTCCACGTTGAAGCTCAAGATGGTGCCATTCAGGCGCAGGTAATGCTTGAGCAAGACGGGCAGGCCTTTGCCATCAGTTTCCAGGCTGGAGATGACCGCTGAGCAGTCTTCTGCATCCTGGAGCTGGGTGCTGATGAACTCCTTTAACAGCTTCTTGCCGCCGCCATAGCGGAAAGGCGTGCGCGGCTTCACCAGGGGCGAAAACTCCGGGTGCATGCGCTGGTCTTCGAGGAATTCCACGATGAGCTTCCGCGAAAGCTTGTCGTAATCCTTGCTGATGCTGACTGGGCCGTAAAGCTTGCGGTAGTGGGGATTTTTGCCTACCCACACCAGCACGCCGCGCCATAGCAGGGGCAGGGCGGTCATGTTGCGCTGGTAATCGGGAGCGACAAAGCTGCGGCCCATCTCCAAGGCATTGCCGAGGTGTGCGAGGAAGGGCTTTTCGAATTTGAACAGCGAGTTCGTGTACAGGCCTTTAGGACCGTACTCGCGTAGGATGATATCAGCACGGCCGAGACGGTAGGCACCGGCAATGGCATCCTTTTTTTCATCCCAAAGGAAGACGTGCTGGTAGTAGCGGTCGAACTTGTCCAGATCGATCTCTTCGCCCGTGCCTTCGCCGACTTCACGGAAGGTGACTTCGCGCAGCCTGCCGATCTCTTTGAGAATATTAGGGATCTCGTTCGCCGAAGCGATCATGACGGTGAGACCGCCCTGGGAGGCCAGCACCGCATCCTTGGCGCGCATCTGTTCCACCTCTCGTTTCAGCAGCGCTGGGCTGATGCCTTCGCTGGAAACGGTGGCTTGGTCCTTGCCATCACCGCCGGTCTTATGGAGCGGCTTCTTGCGCTTGCCCAGCACCAGCGTGTGCAGGCGCAGGTAGCGGGTGAGGCTCTCATCGTCTTCAAACTTCTTCAGCTTGGAGAAGGGGATCGGCTGGCCCACGCGGATCTCGGTCGGCGCATGCTTGCGGCCCAGGAACTCGCGCACCAGCAGGCCAGTGCGCAGCTTTTCATGAATCAATCCGGCGGCCTGAAACAGGATGCCATTGCGACCAGGGAAATAAATGGGCAGCACCGTGGCCTGGGTTCGCCGTACGAGCCCGCCAACATGCGAGGACCACGGCTCCTCCTGTACGCCGCGACCTGGGCGGTAATGCGCCACCTCGCCGGAGGGGAAAATCGCCAGCGCACCGCCACTGCGCAGGAATTTGAGGGCCTCCTTCATCGGCCCAAAATTCTGCTTCATGGCCTTGTTACCGCCGAAGGGGTTCACCGTGATGACATGCGGCTTCACTTCCTCCACCGAGCCGAGCATCAGGTTCGCCATCATGCGCAAGTCAGGCCGCAATTTTGCCACGAAATGCCCCAGCACAATGGGGTCGAGCAACCCGAAAGGATGGTTGGAGACGATGACCAGCGGTCCCTTGGCCGGCATCTCGAAGTCCTTCGGCAGGTCCACCGAGTACTCGTGCTCCATCGTTTGCAGCACCGAATCAAACCACGAGTACAGGTTTTGGCCTTCCGGATGTGCGAGGTACTTCTTCTGAGTGCTTTGATAGGTCTTTTCGATACCCGGCAGGCGCATGGCCCGGTCCACCAGAGGTCCTACGAGCCCGTAGAGACGCTGTTGAAACGGAGTTTCCAGGTGGTTGCGCAGATCGATAACCATGTCAGAAAGGGATATAAGGGGAGGGGCCAAGTGTTGGCCTGCTTATTGCATCACTGTGAGGGTTTGGAAAGCAGCGCGCAAGTAGCGAATACGTCACACGGCCTAGGGGCCGCCGTCGTCACGGGGGACTGGCTTCCTGTTTCTAATACGCCAACAGTGGCGGCTTGGACAGTTTTTTGAGACCGTCCCAGGAGGACTTTAGCGACTAAAACACCGTGCTCAATCCCCAGGCCACGAACAGGCCGGTGATGCCCACGAGCGTCTCTGTCACCGTCCAGGTGCGCAGCGTTTGAGAGACCGAAAGCCCAAGCGTTTCCTTCACAATCCAGAAGCCGCCGTCATTGAGATGCGAGAGGAACAAGGAGCCGCAGCCGATGCCGACCACTACCAGCTCGTGATTCACGTGTGTATTGCCCACCACCAGCGGGGCGACCATGCTGCTTGCGGTGATGATCGCGACCGTGGCCGAGCCGGTGGCCACTCGAACAAGAGCGGCGCAGACCCAGCCAAACACCAAGGGTGGCAGATGAGCCGCTGCGGCCAGATCGCCAATCGCACGCGCCGCGCCGCTGGCATCGAGCACCTGCTTGAATCCGCCGCCGCCACCCACTACCAGCAAGGTGACGCCCACGACCGCCATGGATCGCTCGCCAACGCTGAGGGCTTCCTGGCGGGTGAAGCCAAAGGCCCATCCGGCAAAGATCACCGAAATGCCGAGGGCAACGGTGGGATCGCCAATGACGGAGGTGACGCTCTGGATCGATTTGAGGCCCGCAATCGCGCTTGCCGGAGACATGGTCAGGGCCACTTCCACCGCTGTTTGGGAAAGCAGGAGCAGTATGGGGATAGCGAGTGAGAGCACGGTCCAGCCCAGGGTCGGTTTTTGACGCGCCTCAATGAGAGGATCAACGGCCGGAGGCTCCGGCGCGGTGGCTTCCACATGCTTCACTGCCCAGCGGGCGAAGATGGGGCCGGAGATGGCCGCGACGGGAATGGCTGCGAGCAGGCCCCAGAGCATCACCTTGCCTAAGTTCGCATCCAGCGCCTTGATCGCCACCAGGGGACCGGGATGCGGCGGCATCACGCCATGCATGATGGAAAGCACCGCCAGCAATGGAATCGCCAGCTTCAGGAAAGGTTCCTTCGTCTCCTTTGCCAGGGTCAGAAGGATCGGCACCAGCATCACCAGACCCACGGCGAACCAGCTCGTAAGTCCCACGCACAGGCCCAGGGCCATCAGGCACCAATGGACGCGCTTGGGGCCAAACAGTTTGATTAAGGCCTTGGCAAGCACTTCTGCCCCTCCAGAGGCTGCCAGCAACCCGCCCAGCATGGTGCCCAGGCCCAGTACGCCAGCGATCCCGCCGAGCGTGGATCCCATGCCGGTTTGAAACGCCTTCACCACCTCACCAGGTGCCATTCCCGAGCCCAGCCCCATCACCAGCGCCCCCAACAATAACGCCAGGAAGGCATTCACCCGCAGCCAGGCAATAAGCGCAACGAGCACCGCTACCGAGGCGGTGGCGAGAATTAAGAGGGAGGTCGAAGGGTCTTGCACGGCGCAGAGCAAGCCAGAATCGGTGCGGGTGGTCAAATCATCTTCTTGAACTTGCGATCAAGGGATGACGATCAAGCCTTCTGCTGCTGCGGCCCGGCATTGACGGGAATCAAACGAGAGTAAGGTGTCAGCCCCAAGCAGCAAAGCAGCGGCCACGTGCAAAAGATCAAGGCTGCGCGTGGCAAGGGAAGGGGTGTAACGATCACTTAGTTCCCTGGCCTTCTCATGCAGATCGGCGGATGGCAGATGCACCAACGTGAAAAACCCCGACCGGATCTGGCTTTCCAGACGTTTGCCTAGCGCATCGCGCTCCTCAGGCGTGATCCGACCTCGATGAATAGCAAAGTTCAGCGCGTTGCGCAGTTCCAGCAGACCTAAAGGCAGCAGAGGCAGCGGCGAAGATAGAGGGGCGACCGCCGCGATGGCAGCAGCAGTGGTGGTCTCCGGCAGCAGAAGAGAGACAAGCAGGCCTGTATCAGCGTAGGGCTTCATCGTTCTCCCCGCATTGCATCGCGAATCGCAGCGGAATCTTCGGCCGTAAGCATCCGATCACCAAACATCTCCCGCATCTGGCCTGCGAAATCCGGAACTTTGAATGCCTTATGGGCCTTTGTTTCCTTTGCTGGCACCAGCGTTGCAAAGGCCTGTCCGCGCTTGGTAATGGCCACGGGCTCGCCATCTTCAAGCCATTTCGACACGCGAGCGAAATCGATTCGTAATTCACGCACGGACGCTGTTTTCATGTGAAACATTATGTTTCACATGGTGATCTTTGTCAATTCCGACCACAGAGGAAAAAGCCTATTCGTCTTTAGCCAACTCCTTCCACCGCGGGGACTCACGCTGCTCAATCTTGTCCCCGGGCTTGCGGATGAGGTAGCAGGCCACCTTGTCCATGCCCTCGATCAATTTCATGCCTGCCTCGGGTCCCAGGACTGTGACTGTCGTTTCGAGCAAATCGGTGGTCGTGCAATCGGGGGCTAGTACGGTGACGAGGCTGTGATCGGTAATGCCAATGCCGGTGCGCGGATCGACGATGTGGGAGTAGCGCACGCCTTGGATTTCCACTCGCTGGTGCGAATCGCCAGAAGTGGAGACGGCGGAGTTTTTCAGCATTACATAGCGGGGCGGGGGAGCGCCATCGACATCCAGTGGACTGATCATAATGCGCCAGCCGGGAGCATCGGGCGGCGCATCGCTGGCTCCGATGTCACCGCTCGCCGCCACCACCGCGCGGGTGATGCCATGCTCCTTCAAGACCTTGAGCGTCTGATCCACCACATACCCCTTGGCCATGCCGCCCACATCCAGATGCATCTCGGGAACGTCTAGCTCCACCGTGTGCTTCGCGGCATCCAGCTTCATGTGCTGCCAGCCGCTGCGCGCCTTCATGCGCTCGATCATATCGAGGTCCGGCATCTTCTTTTGACGTCGCGCACGCCGCCAGACATTTACCAGCGGGCCCACGGTCACATCAAACGCGCCATCGGTGAGCTCGGCAATGTGCTGGGATGTCTCCAGCACGTTCCACAGGTCGGGGCTTACCCGCACCGCCTTGCCCGTGCCGGAGGTGAGTGATAAAAGATTGATCTCGGATTGCGGCGCGTAGTCGCTGAGCATCGCATTGAGCGCCTCCACGCGAGCCAGCGCCGCATCCACCGCCGCCTTGCCCGTGGCTTCGTCCTTTGCGTACAAAGTGATGCGGAACGGCACCGCCATCTGCACCGATTCGCTGACAAACCGGATGTCTTCGGCGCGCAAACAGGCCGCGAGGAATACAAAAACAAGACAGCGCATTGAGCGGAAGGTACGCGGATCGGCACGCAGTAAAAGCCAAACTGCGCATGGCCGAAGTTGCCCCTCGTTCACTGAACCTATGAAGGATTGAATCGCAAATGGAACCGGATGAACGCAAAT
>JAQGPI010000426.1 GCA_028293175.1 Verrucomicrobiaceae bacterium
TGTGGATCAAAAAAGCAGAGTTCGACCTTGGTGGCATTGGCGGAGAACAGCGCGAAATTCACCCCTTCATCTTGCACGGTGGCGCCTAGCGGCGTGGGGAGGCCAGGAAGAATAAGAACGGTTTCAGAGGGTCCGGAGGACGCTGCATCAGGGGCAGGAGAGTAATCGGATTGCACACGAGAGTATCGGCTTCAGAGGTGATGCCGGATGCATGAGAGCGGGGAAAGTGCCTCTAATCTTCATCCGCCGTCGATTGATACGGCCATTCGATGCCGAAACGGCGATGGTTTGACAGGAGTTGCACACTGCTTGCTCCAGCCATTTTCCCTTTCCCCTTGTACGATGCCTGAAAAAGTACCCATCCCTGCTTCGCCGGAGAAAACACTATCTGACGTCCTTCTACAAAAGGCTGGCGTGCTAAGCCCCCAAGATACAGTTCAAACTGCGGGGGAAAAAATGCGATCGTCGGGTCAGGAGAGCCTTCCCGTGGCGGAGGAACGTCGTTTAGTCGGTGTGATTGAGCATTCCAGTCCCGATCAGGAAGCGTCACGATACGGCCATGATCCGGCGCGTACGACGGTAGCCGAAAGCATGAGTCGCAAGATTACTTGTTGCTTCCAAGACGAGGACTGCGCCACCGCCCTTGCCCGTATGATCGAAAATGATCTCCAGCAGCTGCCGGTTGTGGATCGGGATATGCGCATCGTAGGCTTGGTCGTTCGAGAAGACCTCACGGGCCAGCCAACGGGACGACTAGTTAGCGAATAACAGAGCCGCGCCTATGGCTGCGGCTGCCCCTCGGGTTGAGGCACAGAAGTCGAATTTATTTCCGTCTCCGGGACGACGTTGCGACCATGGATATACCCGCGCCACGCCCCGCTCGCCGTGCCGCGGGCTTCAATGAACTCTTTAAACCGTTGCAGATCGTCAGTCACCCGGGCCACGGCGAAACCCAGCATGCCAGCCAGATTTTCGATGATGCCCTCGGGCTCGTAGCTGAGATGAACGGTAACCCGCGTGAGCTCCGGCGTGATTTCAGCAAAAGTAACGGAGCCCGAATTTTTGACGCCGTTCATGCTTCGCCAAGCTATACGTTTCTCCGGCACTTGTTCGAATATCTCAGCATCCCACTCCTTCTCCCGCCCGGCGATCACGGCCTTCCAATGGAGACGTTTGTCGTCAGTCTGAGACACCTCAACGATGCTTTCCATGAAGCACGGGAAGTCTTCAAATTGCGTCCACTGATCGTAAACGACGCTTATGGGTTGTTCCACTTCAACCAATTGTTCGATGACTTCCATAAGCGTTAGTTGTCGTCTGAGTTATCCAAGGTGTTAACCTGCGATGAAGCAAGAGAGCGAAGAGATTTTTGTGCGACGGCGACTAAGCCTGCGCCAGACCGCGAACAGGCCACTGAGAGTTTAAGTGGAAAAAAAGCTCATTGCCCGGAGAGTTCCGGACAATGAATTTTGCACGCCGACCTGCCGCTAGTAACCTCGACGGTAATAATAATCAGCCTCCCGCTGGTCACGAGCGCCGCCAACCGCATTGCCCGCGACCCCGCCTAACCCAGCACCGATAGCGGCTCCTTCAAGTCCCCGGCCACTTTGGCTGCCAATGATGCCGCCGAGAGCCGCTCCCCCCAGAGCGCCAATCACGGTGCCCTCCTGGGCATTGGGTCCGGAATTGCACGAGGCAAGCGAAAGTGATACACCACAAAGAACAAAGAGCTTTTTCATGACATGAGGGGTCCAATTGATTCCAAAGAGATAAGTTGCCTTACCGGGCACCGCCGCCGCCGCCACCGCCCCCACCGCCAACTCGGGCTCCGCCACCCCCGGTGGAACCACCCCTAGCTCCGCCACCGCCTGAGGAACTGCGGCCACTTGAACCGCCGGAGCTTCCGCCCGTATTGGACGTCCTGCCGCTTACATTTCCCCCGGTATTGCTACTACCGCTGGTGTTCGTACCGCTGGTATTACTGTTGCTGTTGACGGTCGTTCCGCTCGATGTAGTACCATTCACGTTGGTCCCGTTGGAGGCTGTTCCGTTGACACTCCCGTTACTGGTCGTCCCCGTCGTACCAGTGCCACTACCACTAGTGCCCGTCCCGCTCGTATTGGTACCGATATTCGAACTCGTACCTGTTCCAATCGGCGTGCCACCACTAACGTTGCCACTTGTACTCGTGCCAGTGCCAGCAGTGTTTCCACCGGCCGTCCCATTCATATTTGCACCATTGGTATTGGTACCATTCATGTTGGTACCATTTGTATTGGCATTTAAAGTGCCGTTGGCATTGAGCCCGGTGTTATTCCCATTAGTGTTCCCGAGATTGCCGTTAGCACCGTTGGTGTTCCCTGCCTGAGGCGCGCCATTCACTACCACTTCTCCGCTCGGCAGAGTGTTGTCGAGAGTTCCTCCGCCAGCAGTGGCGCTACGTCGCGGATTGGATGTTGACCCTGGCACGTTCGTTCCGGCGGCAGCACTACCGCCTAGTGTGGCGTTACCAGTACCGTTTCCGGAGGCGGCGACACCGGATGTCGCGGCCGGACCTAATGGGGTGGTATTTTGGCTTGATATCGCCCGCTCCAAGGCCCGCTCGTCGCCCACGGGATCGGGGTTCACTTGCTTTGAAAAGACCACTCCAGAGGGGATGGGTACAATCTTGCCGTCCAGGGTCATCATGGTCCCGGCTTTTAAGGTTGTAGGAAGCGTATCGAGATTTGCAATTCCGTTTCTGCGCGCCGTTTCAGCAGTGGTCTGGCTAACGGTGGAAGCTTGGCCAGAACGAACAAAATAAGTCTTGCCGTCCAGGACAACGAATCCCTCAGGTACGACAATAGGGGTGCCCAGAGCAGGATCAGGTCTGGTTGCATCCTGTGCACGCAACACTGGGGACGAAGAAGCGACGGTCAGCGTGGCGAGGCAGATAGATAGGTGGATAGATTTCATGGCTGTAGGGGATACGCCAGCTCCCCCTGATGTGGTCTTGTCTGAGGCTCTGTATGCGGACAAGACCCCATACCGTATGGGTTTACACATCCTAGGCTCGGCCGCCTTGCGAACCTCTCGGAGACGCAGTTGCTTTCGAATGAGATCAATGATGTCTTGGAAACCCTCAACCTGATTAAATTATGAATGCTACCACCATGAAAGGCGACTGGAATAAGACCAAGGGCAAGCTGAAACAGAAATGGGCTGACCTGACCGACGACGATCTGCTCTTTGCCGAAGGCAAGATGGACGAAACGGTCGGCCGTATCCAAAAGCGCACGGGCGAAAGCCGCGAGGCCGTGCAAAAGGCTATTGACGATGCCAACGAAGAGGTCGGTCATTAAGGCGTCTTGACGCTCTTATGCACGGTGCGCCTCCGCACCGTGCAATTTTCCACCAGGACTTATATTATGAAAACCCTCATCGCCTGTCTAACCCTGGGCATCATTAGCGCGGTGCCCATGCTCATCGGCGCGCCAGTGACCGAAGCTCAGCAAGCACCGCCGGTTCCCGTAATTGTCACTCCGACCGATGCTGCTTACAAGGTCATCGACGTAAGCCGTCTTAGTGTCGGTTCGGGCCAAACCCCTGCGGCAACCCTTGAAAATATCCTCAACGAGCTCGCCGGCCAGGGCTGGAAGGTAGTTACCTTCAATAATTCATACCTTATTCTCAGCCGGTAGGGCGAGACTTGGTCCGCACCAACCGCCGGAAGAGATCGTTCTCTTCCGGCGAGCAACAAACGATGTGATGCCTAGTGGCGGTGCCGACGTACCACATGGCTGGGGTGGCCATGATGACCGCCATCAAAGCGGCCGCCATAATAGTAGTGTCCGTTATGGAAGTAGCGCCCGGTATGGACGTGGCCTTGATAAACGAAACGGCCGGGCTCCCAACGGCCCCCATAGTAGTAGCGGTTGTTGTAATAGTAGTATGGATCGCTGTAGCCAACGGGAAGTGTATCATAGTATCCCAAGCCAACGCCGACATGCGCGACAGGGGGACCCGGAGGGCCGACGACACAGGATGGGACCGCAGCCAGCATGAGGCCGCCGCACAGACAGGGAATGATCGATTGGATTTTCATGGTATGTAAGCAGGTTGCCACCAGCATTTCGCGGCACGAATCCCAAATGGGCGCATCGAAGATGAGACGCTGTTTCCCGCAACTACTGGGGATATTCCCTTACCCCGGCCGACATACGTAACTCACGATGCCGCGTCGTCTTTGCCAGGCACCACCAGCACAGGGCACTTGGAATGGCGCAAAATATTACGCGTCACGCTGCCCACAAAAAGGTCATATAGCGCCCCATGCCCATGGGAACCGATGATGATCAGGTCAGCGCCTAATTGATCACTCTCATCAAGGATGTTTTCCACCGAAGCGCCCTGAAACTGGCGGGTAGTGACGGTTACATCAAACTTGGCCAAGGAATCACGCATATCGATGAGCTTCTCCATTTCTCCTCGCACCTGTGCCACAGTCATGTCCTGCATCACGGCTGGAGCGGCCAAGCCCACGTCTACGACGGTGGAGACTTGGGGCACCACATGCAAAAGGACCACATGACTACCGAAGGCTTTCGCCAGGGTGTGGGCATGCTTCATCAGGGTAAAAGAGAGATCTGAGAAATCGACGAGGACAACGATGGTTTTCATAAGGTACACCTTTGATTCGTTTCTAAAGGCTTCCCCGGCCTTTTAAGTACCTTCCTAACTCTGCAGACTGGGTTCCTCCCGGGACATTTTGGCAAGGCATCGCTCCAGCAGGCTGAAGTCGATAGGCTTCGTTAGGTGCTCCGCAAAACCTGCCGTCTTGCTGCGCGCAATGTCCTCATCCATGCCGAAGCCGCTCACGGCGACACCGCGGATGGCATTGTGAGCTGGCGTCTCTCGGAGACGTTCGAACAAGCTCACTCCAGATCCGTCTGGAAGGCCTATATCGGTGACCAAAACATCAAAGGAGAAACCCTGAGCCGCCTCCAGTGCATCTGAGACGCTCTCGGCGGAACGCACCTCGTAGCCTCGTCTGACCAACAGCGCGCGGAGGGTAATGACTGTGTCGTGATGATCGTCCACCACGAGAAGGCGCAAACGCTTCGTGCGCGTTCCAGAATCGCCGGTTTGAGGTACGTCCACTACGCCGGCACCTTTGGCGACCGGCAATGTGACGACAAAGCTGGCGCCCTTTCCAAGACCCTCGCTGTGGGCGCTGATGCTCCCACCGTGAAATTCCGCCAGCGCTTTAGAAATGGCCAAGCCAAGGCCAAGCCCTTTGGAAGCTTCGTGCGCTCCCTGTTCGAAGGCATCAAAGATGCGCGACAGCTTTTCCTTTTCAATGCCAGCTCCGGCATCCGTTACTCTTATCTTCACCGTCTCCCCCGTTTTATCATTGGCTGTGTCGATGGTTATTGTCCCGCCCGGCGGAGTGTGTTTGATCGAATTGTTGATCAAGTTCCAAAAGATTTGCTGGATGCGCGCCGGATCTGCCTGCAAGCGCGAGCCGCCCGCGTTTAGGTGGGTTTCAATCTTGAGCTGATGGGCGGTGATTTCAGGCCTGCAAATTTCCAGGGCGTGGCTCATCAACTGATGGGCGTCGGTCGGCTGCAAATCGAGCTGGAGCTTGCCGTTGCGCACGCGAGCGAGGTCGAGCAAATCATCAATGAGGCGCGATTCGAGCAGCACATTTCGCCGGATCGTCTGCAACAAGTCGTGCATATCGGCTGAGGTATCGGGGCACTCATTAAGCAGCGTGACGGCATGCAAGACGGGGGAAAGCGGCGTGCGCAGTTCATGCGAAAGCATTGCCAGAAACCTGTCCTTGGCCGCATTGGCCGCCTCTGCTTCCGCCTGCGCGGATTCCGCTTTCAGACGGAGGTTGCGTTCCTCAGCTTGTTTTTCGAGCGCTATATTTTTGGCTTCGAGCTCAGAGTTCGCTCGCCGCAAAGACTCCTCGGCGCGCTTGCGCTCGGTGATGTCCACGAATGAGGCAAGCCACCGACCGTTTTCCAGCGAATGGATGGTGGTGAAACTTGCTTCCACCGGGATCAGCCGCCCCGCCTTGTCGCGAACTACCATCTCGACGGGGCTGCCGGACGGTGTATCCCCCATCAATGGCAGAGCGGAGGCGTCCACCAAGTCATGAATGCGGGCGGTGATCAGCATCTCTTCACGGGAACGACCGAACAGCCTCTCGGCTTGTGAGTTTACCAGATCAAGCACGCCGTCAGAGGTGAAGACAAGCATGGCACTCGGAGCGGCCTCCACCACCACGCGAAACCGTTCCTCGGCGGTCTTGCGCTCGACGATTTCCATTTCCATGGCGCGGTTCACTTCGGCGAGCGCCCGGGTTTTACGGAAGAGATCAACAAAGACCCCGACCTTTGAACGCAATACAGCGGGATGCACCGGCTTCGTCAGGTAGTCCACCGCACCCACATCGTAGCCCTGCACGACATCCTCATTCTCTCGATAATGGGCGGTAAGGAAAAGAATGGGAATGTGCTGGGTCTTCTTGCGTTGCTTGATCAGCCGCGCCAGGTCGATACCGCTCATCTCCGGCATCTGAACGTCCAGCACGATAGCCGCAAAGTTTTGGTTCATGAGCGCCATCAGCGCTTCTGAGGCCGTGCGGGCCTTTGTCAGCCGATGCTCCGGACATTCCAGAATGCTTTCCAAGGCCGTCAGGTTCTTCGGATCATCGTCCACCAGCAGGATGGCTACCGCCTCCTCGGAGATGTGGTCGTTCACTGTCGGCGCTAATGTGGCGGCACTCATGAATGTGTGGGAGGACTATGACCTTCTCATCATCCTCTAGCGGTGCAACCACACACGCAGGAGCGAGAGAAGTTCATCGGTGTTCACCGGTTTCGCGATGTAGTCACTGGCCCCTGCTTCCAGGCATTTTTCGCGGTCCCCTTTCATGGCTTTGGCGGTGAGAGCAACGATCGGAAGAGTTCGGAATTCGGGAATTTTACGGATCTCTCGCATGGTCTGGTAACCATCCATTTCCGGCATCATGATGTCCATCAGCACCACGGCGAGGTCGGGTGTGTTCTGGATCACCTCAATCGCATGCCGGCCGTTGGTCGCGCTTACGACTTCCATTTCGCGGTCCTCTAGAACCGTGGAAAGAGCAAAAATGTTACGGGCATCATCATCCACCACTAGCACCTTACGGCCTCTCAGGGATTCGCCGGAAGTGTGCAGGCGTTCGAGCATTTTCTGTTTTCCCTCCGGCAGGTCGGTCACTATCCGGTGCAGGAAGAGGGCGGTCTCATCCAGAAGCCGCTCGGGAGACTGGACGTCCTTGACCACAATGCTCTTGGCCACAGCTTTAAGGCGCCGCTCTTCATCAGGCGTCAAATCCTTACCGGTGAAGACCACAATAGGCACGTGCCGCAGGCTGGTTTCCTGCTGAATTTTGTCGAGCAATTCAAAGCCTGTCATGTCCGGCAGCCGCAAGTCGAGCACGCAGCAATCAAATGGCCGGTCCATCATTAAGCGCATCGCTTCCTCGCCGGTAGAGGCGGTAGTGATCTCGATGTCATCATGACCCAGAAGCTCGACCACACTGCGGCTTTCCAACTCGTTGTCCTCCACTACGAGCAGTCGTTTGATGCGAGGAGTGGCGAAGGTTTTCACGCGTTCCAACGCCGCGCCGAGGTCGGCACTGGTGGCAGGCTTCACCATGTAAGCAAAGGCACCGTGGGACAGCCCGTGCTGCTGCTCCTCTTCCACCGAAATGATCTGCACCGGAATGTGGCGCATCGCGGGGTCCAGCTTGAGATTGTTGAGCACCGTCCAGCCTAGCATGTCCGGCAGGAAGACATCCAGGGTGATGGCGGTTGGCCGGTACTGTCTCGCAAGAGCAAGACCGTGCAAGCCGCGATGAGCGACGATGCCCTTGAAGCCAGCGTCTCGAGCGAGGCCTAGCAACACGCGGGCGTAATGGGGATCATCCTCCACGATGAGCAGGATCATGTCACCGGACTGAATTTCATCACGATCATCTGGCACTCGCTCCTCGCGCATCACGTGCGGGAGAAGCTGCACCGTAGGTGTGCTGGGAGCAGAAGGCAGGGTCTCAGCACCTGTAGGTCCGGCATAGTGCAGCGGCAGGTAGAAAGTGAAGGTGCTGCCTTCATCTGGGATACTAGTGAGGCGGATTTCGCCGCCTAGCAGCGAGGCCAGTTCACGAGAGATGGCAAGGCCCAGGCCGGTGCCGCCGTACTTGCGCGAGGTGCCTGCATCCGCCTGCTGGAAGGCTTCAAAGATCAGCTTTTGCTTTTCCGGCGCAATGCCGATGCCGGTATCGCTGATCTCGAGGGCCAGGACCATACTGGCGCGATTCAGCACAGGGTTGCCCCAGCCTTCCTTCACCAAGCGGACACGCATGGAGACAGCCCCGCGGGAGGTGAATTTGAAGGCATTGGACAACAAGTTTTTAACAATTTGCTGCAACCTCTTGGAGTCACTGGTGAATGAACTCGGCAGCGCGGGATCGAATTCAATATTGAAGGGCAGCCCCTTGTTTTCCGCAATGTGGCGGAAGTTACGTTCCACCGCCTCACGCAATGCGCTGAAGGGAATCTCCTCCACATCCACGGACACCGTGCCGGATTCAATCTTCGACAAGTCGAGAATGTCGTTGATGAGGTTGAGCAGGTCCGAACCGGCGGAGTGGATGCTTCGAGCGAACTCCACCTGCTTGACGTTGAGATTCTTGCCGGAGTTCTCCGCAAGCTGCTGGCCCAGGATCAGGATGGAGTTCAACGGCGTGCGCAGTTCGTGCGACATGTTCGCCAGGAACTCAGACTTATACTTGGAGGTAAGCGCCAGTTCCGCGGCCTTTTCTTCCACGGCGCGGCGAGCCTGCTCAATTTCGACGTTCTTGCGTTCCACTTCCGCGTTCTGATCGGCAAGCTCGCGCGCCTTCTGGCCCAGTTCTTCATTGGTCTGCTGGAGTTCCTTCTGGCCGGACTGAAGCTCGACGGTGAGCTGCTGGCTCTGCTGGAGCAGGCCCTCCGTTCGCATCGTGGCCTCGATGGTGTTGAGTACCACGCCGATGGACTCCGTGAGCTGCTCCAGGAAATTGAGCTGCGGAGCGGAAAAGCGTTTCAATGAAGCCAGTTCAATCACAGCCTTGGTCTGGCCTTCGAACAGCACCGGCAGCACCACCACGTTCACCGGACGGGCCTCGCCCAAGCTCGATCTCACCGGCGTGTAATCGCCCGGTATATCGGAAAGCAGAATACGTTGTTTTTCATGCGCGCACTGGCCCACAAGCCCCTCGCCGACATGGATGATTTCTGCCTGCTCACGCTCGTTAGCGTAGCCCGCCAGACGACGCAGCCCGGAGGTGCGGTCGTCGATCATCGTGGTCTGGAAAATAGCGCCCTGCTGGGCTTCCACCAGCGGCGCGAGTTCAGACAAGAGCATCTGGCCCACGGTGAAAAGATCGCGCTGGCCTTGCAGCATTCGCGTAAACTTCGCGAGGTTTGTCTTCAGCCAGTCCTGCTCCTTGTTGCGTTCCGTGGTCACGCGCAGGTTGTCGATCATCGTGTTGATGTTGTCCTTGAGCTGCGCCACTTCACCGCGCGTCTCCACCTGGATGGACCGGGTAAGGTCCCCTTTTGTCACCGCCGTGGCCACTTCCGCAATGGCTCGCACCTGGGTAGTCAAGTTCGCCGCCAGCAGGTTTACATTGCCGGTCAAATCCTTCCACGTACCGGCCGCGCCGGGCACGTTAGCCTGGCCGCCGAGACGGCCATCCACGCCGACTTCACGCGCCACGTTCGTCACCTGATCGGCAAAGGTCGCGAGCGTATCCGTCATGTTGTTGATGGTTTCCGCCAGCGCCGCCACTTCGCCCTTCGCCTGCACAGTGAGACGCTGCCGCAGGTTGCCGTTCGCCACCGCCGTCACCACCTTCACGATGCCGCGCACCTGATCGGTCAGGTTCGCAGCCATGACGTTCACGGAGTCGGTCAAATCCTTCCATGTACCGGCCACACCGGAAACCTGTGCCTGCCCGCCCAGCTTGCCTTCCGTGCCCACTTCACGGGCCACACGCGTCACTTCCGCAGCGAAGCCGTTAAGCTGATCCACCATCGTATTGACGGTGTTTTTCAGTTCCAGAATTTCGCCCTTCACGTCCACCGTAATCTTGCGGGAAAGGTCACCACGCGCCACGGCCGTGGTCACTTCCGCGATGTTACGCACCTGTGAAGTAAGGTTCGCGCCCATGGCGTTCACGGAGTCGGTCAAATCCTTCCAAGTACCGGCCACGCCCGGCACCACGGCCTGCACGCCGAGACGTCCTTCCGTGCCCACTTCGCGGGCCACGCGAGTCACTTCCGAAGCGAAGGATCGAAGCTGCTCCACCATCGTATTAATAGTTTCCTTCAACTGCAAAATTTCGCCGCGCACATCCACCGTGATCTTGCGGGAAAGGTCCCCGTTCGCCACGGCGATGGTCACCTCGGCAATGTTTCGCACCTGGGCCGTAAGGTTGGAGGCCATGGAGTTCACGTTGTCCGTGAGATCCTTCCACGTACCCGCCACACCAGACACCTGCGCCTGACCGCCAAGCTTGCCTTCGGTGCCCACTTCGCGCGCCACGCGGCTCACTTCCGAAGCGAAGCCGTTAAGCTGGTCCACCATTGTGTTGATGGTGTTTTTCAACTCGAGAATTTCTCCGCGCACGTCCACCGTGATCTTGCGGGAAAGGTCACCGCGCGCCACAGCCGTCGTCACCCCCGCAATGTTGCGCACCTGCGCCGTAAGATTGGTCGCCATGGCGTTCACGGAGTCCGTCAAATCCTTCCAGGTACCGGCCACGCCCGGCACCACGGCCTGCCCGCCTAGCTTGCCTTCCGTGCCCACTTCGCGGGCCACGCGCGTCACTTCCGAAGCGAAAGACCGAAGCTGGTCCACCATCGTGTTAATGGTCTCCTTCAACTGCAAAATTTCGCCCTTCACGTCCACCGTGATCTTCTTGGAAAGGTCACCACTGGCCACGGCAATCGTTACACCGGCGATGTTGCGCACCTGGGAGGTAAGGTTGCCCGCCATCGAATTCACGTTGTCCGTGAGATCCTTCCAGGTACCCGCCACGCCCGGCACTTCGGCCTGCCCGCCGAGCTTCCCTTCGGTACCCACTTCACGCGCCACGCGAGTCACTTCCGAAGCGAAACCGGAGAGCTGGTCCACCATCGTATTGACAGTGTTTTTCAGTTCCAAGATTTCGCCCTTCACATCCACGGTGATCTTTCGAGACAAGTCACCGCGCGCAATGGCAGTAGCCACGTCGGCAATATTACGCACCTGCCCCGTGAGGTTCGAGGCCATGGAGTTCACGTTATCCGTGAGATCCTTCCACGTACCGGCCACGCCCGGCACCTGAGCCTGACCACCAAGCTTGCCTTCAGTGCCCACTTCACGGGCCACGCGCGTTACTTCAGCCGCCAATGATCGAAGCTGGGCCACCATCGTGTTGATGGTTTCTTTTAGTTCCAAAATTTCCCCGCGCACGTCCACCGTGATCTTCTTGGAAAGGTCACCATTGGCCACGGCAATGGTCACGCCAGCGATGTTGCGTACCTGCGAGGTAAGATTGCCCGCCATCGAGTTCACGTTGTCCGTGAGATCCTTCCACGTACCGGCAACGCCGGACACTTGGGCCTGACCGCCGAGCTTACCTTCGGTGCCCACTTCACGCGCAACGCGGCTCACTTCAGCCGCGAAGCCGTTGAGCTGATCCACCATCGTATTGACGGTGTTTTTCAGCTCCAGGATTTCGCCCTTCACATCCACCGTGATCTTTCGAGACAAGTCACCACGCGCGATGGCCGTGGCCACGTCCGCAATGTTGCGCACCTGCGCCGTGAGGTTGCCCGCCATCGAGTTCACGTTGTCCGTGAGATCCTTCCAGGTGCCGCCCACGCCCTCCACTTCCGCCTGACCGCCGAGTTTGCCTTCGGTACCCACTTCGCGAGCCACGCGGCTCACTTCCGAGGCAAAGGCATTGAGCTGGTCCACCATCGTGTTGATGGTTTCCTTGAGCTCCAAGATCTCGCCCTTCACATCTACCGTGATCTTGCGGGACAAGTCACCTCTTGCCACGGCCGTCGTCACGGCAGCGATGTTGCGCACCTGGGCCGTGAGATTGTTGGCCATGGAATTCACGTTATCCGTCAAATCCTTCCACGTGCCGGCCACGCCCTGCACTTCCGCCTGACCGCCGAGCTTGCCTTCGGTACCCACCTCTCGAGCCACGCGTGTCACTTCAGAGGCAAAGGAGCGAAGCTGGTCCACCATCGTGTTGATGGCTTCCTTCAACTGCAAGATTTCACCGCGCACGTCCACCGTGATCTTCTTGGAAAGGTCACCGTTGGCCACGGCAATGGTCACATCCGCGATATTGCGCACCTGCGCCGTCAGATTGCCCGCCATCTGGTTCACGCTCTCCGTAAGGTCCTTCCACACGCCGGAGACCCCGCGCACCTTCGCCTGACCACCAAGCTTGCCTTCAGTGCCCACTTCACGGGCCACGCGCGTCACTTCCGAAGTGAAGACCGAGAGCTGGTCGATCATCTTGTTTACCAGCTTCGCGGAGTGTAGGAACTCCCCTTCCAGCGGGCGGCCGTCCACTTCCAGCGTCATCGACTGGCCCAGATCCCCTTTCGCGACGGCACCGATGGTACGCGTTACCTCGATCGTGGGGCGGATCAGGTCATCCATTAGCGCGTTTAGTGCTTCCACTTCATCGGCCCAGCCGCCCATCAGGCCGGCCAGGGTCATGCGCTGCTTTAGGCGGCCCTCGCGGCCCACCAGATGGCTCACACGCGTGGTTTCCTTGGCGCGCCGCTCGTTCATGATTAGCACGTCGTTAAAGGCATCCGCGATCTTGCCATAAACTCCGGTCCACCCCACCGGGAGGCGCACGCCGAAGCTGCCGTTGCGGAAGGCCATCATGGCTTCCAGCAGGAGCAGCGCCTGGCCGTCATCTGCAGGTTTATTACCATTGGTGCCGGGGCCGGCTGAAGTGGTAGGCGATGCTGTACGTGAACGCGAGCGCGCCGACGATTTCGGAGTGACAAGAGAAGCCGTTTTCATGAAATCTTGGTTTCTGACCGAGCCATTGGGCAAGATCACGTCCGGGCCGTTCCCGTTTCCTTGCGGGCTGCGTTATCCCAAGGACGTGAGCTCACTACAGAGGATGATTTATCGGCAGAGGGCGATGTACAGCCAGCAAAAAAGCCCAGAACTCCTATCAGGGCGTTCTCTGATTCGGGCATCAGGGAGCCTCTGGGAAACCGCCGCCGAATACACGGGTTTCGATTCATAGACGGAGAGATGGCCTTCGGACGAACTAGGTGCCGCATAATGCCATTCCTCCCTCCGGAAAGGCACCACCCCCTACCCAAAATTATGAGTGATCGAACCGCCATTTTACTCCAACGTATAGAACAAGGATACCGCAATGATGCGGCCCGCCTTAGGTCCATGGGACAGGACTTCCAGTTCACTCTCGAAAGCGCCAAACGCGTGGGTGACACACCCGGCACGACGGATCAATGGAAGCAAAATCTGCAACGTGAGTGGACCGAGCTCGACGCCGTGGTGCAGCGGATGAACACCCAGATGGAGGAGATCCAGGCGGCGCTTGCAATAGACGACCGCCCCCGTCTGCTTGCCGCCATCAACGCCTGGAATGCGCTGATGCCAGCCGAATCAGCGCTGGACGAAACACTCAGCCGCGTGCATGCCCACCTGGGTGAACTTGATCCTTTAATACGCAGGGACTGGGCCGCCCACGAACGCCTCATCAAGAACCATCTCCAGATGTTCCAGGCAACCATTCAGGCGTTGCGCACCAAGCTCAGTCTGCTCAATGATTATGCGGACCTCAAAGTGGATCCGCAGGTGAAGCTGATCCTCGAAAACCTGCCGCCCGACCTTCCTTCAAGCCTCTCCGCCACTGAAGAATATGTGCGCCGGTATCAGGAAGCGGCGATGGAAATCCAGCACGACCAGCATAAGAACGGCAACCTGACTGATACGATCAAGGCCATGTTCCTGTGGGTCGATTCGCCCGAGGAACGCCTTCGTGAGAAAGGCGTGATCAGCAAAATGGGCCAGTAACAGGTAACCCTCTAACGCTCATGAAGACGCCATGGATTCTCGGTCTGCTAGCAGGAACGGTTATCTGCTCCTGTGGGCCCAAGCCTAAAGACCCGCCCCCCACGACTCCGAAAGCACTGGCCGATGCCGCCCCACCGATCAAGAAGATACCGGAGGTGCCTCCGCCTGATCCTTCCATCGTGATACCGCCAAGCAAGACTCCAGTCGTGCCCGCTCCGTCTGAGCAGGGAGTCGTGCCGCCACCAACAAACGTTGAACCGAAATCCAAGATCATCACACCGCCTGTCAGTCCAGAGCAAGGCAAGGGCGTGATCCCAGCACCACCAAATGTCGAGCCAAAGCCCGGGCCTGTCGCGCCACCGCCGCCGGAGGTCAAGAAGACCTAACCCAGCGCGAGCGCACCACCTTCACAGAGGTCTGCCTTGCCAAAGGTATCAATGTGATGGCCCATGGCATGGGCTACTGAGAGCCATAGACGGTTGTGTGGCGTCTTGCCTAATTTCAAGCTGCGGCCCATCTTGAAGCCGGGGCCGCCGCCGATTACGACGCAAGGAATGTTATCCAGCGTGTGAGTGTTGCCTTTGCCCAGTTCATTGGTCCAAACAATGAGCGTATTGTCCAGCATGTTGCCTTCGCCAGTAGGCTCGGGCGTCTCTGAAAGGCGCTTGGCCAGATAGGCCAGTTCACCGCAGAACCAAGTGTTGATCTTGAGCAGCTTGGCCTGCGCATCCTTGTTGCCATCGGGTTCATGAGAAAGGGAATGATGCCCTTCCTCAATGCCCAGCCAGCGCATCTGCGCCTGACCGACCGAGCGCATGTACTGGAGGGTGGCAATGCGGGTCATGTCATTGGCGAAGGCATTCACCAGCAAGTCGATCTGCATGCGGCTGATCTGCGGGGTGTTGTCATTCACTAGTTCCACACTGGGGTCCAGCTCCGGCATCGGGTGCTGGTTCTTAGCATCCGCATCGGCGCTCTTGAGTTCCTGCTCCAGATTGCGCACCAGCGTTACATGCTGTTCCAGCAAGGCCTTGTCACGGGCGCTGAGCTTTGAGGAAACGCGCTTCAAATCGTCGCGCACATCATCCAGCACGCTCACGAGACTGTCGCGGTCCTTCATCTTGCCATACAGCTTGCCGAACATCTGGTACGGATCATCAATGGGAGCGATGGGCTGATTGGCACCCGCATAGCTCATGCGCGTCCACGGATCAGCGCGATCAGGCACTGCCACGCCGAACTCCAGGGAGCCGAACCGCGTGCGGGTCTCAGGCTTCGCTTGCAGCGCGTTCTTGATCTCCTGATCAATCGAGATGTGTCCCGCCCAACCCGCAGGATTGCCGCCACCGCCGCGGATGTTGCCCGGCAGCAATTCGCTGGCGGTAAGCAGGCAGCTCATGCCGCGCATGTGGCTGTCGCCGTCGCCATGGATCTTGTTGCAGATGCCGTTGAGCATTAGCGTCTGCTTCTTGAACGGCTCCAGCGGTTGAAGGATGGACTTGAACACCAGTCCGCCATCGCCCGCTGTGTCAGGCCAGAATTCCGTGGGCAGCGTACCGTTGGGCGAGAACATGATGATCACCCGCTGGCGCTTTTGCGGCAGCGGTGCCCCCGTAAGGCTAGGCAGGCCCGAGAGGAATGGCAGGGTGGCCGCAGAGACACCCAATTGGCGGAGGAACTGACGACGGGAATGGGTGTTCATAAAAGATGGTTTGGTGGGTGTTCGTCACTTGTTCTCAGGCATTCCGCGCGACGCCGTGATCACGGCTATCTCCGCCAGCAGCTTACGGACATTGAAGCCGGAGGCGGTGAAAGACTGGCGCAGTTCTTCGAGCGTATCTGGACCGTAGACGTTTACGGCCTGCTTGGCGGTATGCTGGAAAAGCTGGTGGATGAAGGCGCGATGACCATCGGGGTTCTCTACGGCAAATTTTACCAGATCGCGGGCGCCGGTGAGGCGGATGGTCTGGCCTTCATCGGTGGAGAAGTCGGTCACCGCATTGATCGGCTTGTCGTTCTCCTTGGTCCGCCAGCGGCCGATTGCATCGTAGTTCTCCAGGCTGAAACCGAGCGGATTGATGGTGGCGTGGCAGCCCATGCAGGAGGTGTTCTTGGTCAGCTCCGTGATTTTCTCACGCATGGTCAGGTGCGCATCGAACTTCGAGTCTTCGAACGCCACGGCATTGGGCGGCGGCCGCAGCGTCATGCCCACAATGTTGCGGGTCAGGAACACACCGCGATGGATGGGCGAGGTCTGCTTGCTGGAGGCAAAAGCGGCCAGCAGGTACGGATGTGTGACCACGCCGGCGCGCTGCTTGGGATCGAAGCTCACACGCTGGAAGGTCTCCCCGCTGGCGGTCTTGCCATAGAGCTTCGCAAGGCGTTCGTTGAGGAAGAGGTAATCAGCCTGCAACAATTCGCGGTAGTCCGAGCGGTCGCTCCACACCACTTGGTCGAGGAAAAGCATGAGGGAGGTGCGCAGGTCGGCAAGAGTGGCCAAATCGAAGCTCGGGAAGGCCTTCGGGTCCTTGGAGATCGCTTCGGCCCGTTCCAGTTCCAGCCAGTGGTGAAAGAAGCCGCCCAGCTTCGCCTTCGTGCGCGGATCAACCAGCATGCGGTTGGCCTGCGCCACGATCTGATCATGCGTGTGCAGCTTGCCTTCCGCCGCCGCACGCAGCAGTGCCACATCGGGAATGGAATCCCAAAGGCTCAAGGCGAGGCGCGTCGCCACATCGTAGCCATCCGGCTCGCCTTCCACTGGCAAATCAGGATAAAGGAAACGCGGAGACTTGAGGCTGAACAGCACTGCCCGTTTCACCGCCACATCTGGGTTCTTGGTCTCGCCAAAGCATTTGGCAATCAGATGCTGGTAATCCTCCTCACTGAGCGGACGGCGGAAGGCGGCTTCGGCGAAATGGCGGGCGAAGAGCTTCAGTTTTTCGGTGCGATCCGGTGCGATCGACTTTGATCCGGCCAATTCGTCCAGGTGTTTGTCCACGTGCTCCACCACATCCAGAGCGGCATCGGTTGCCGCTTGGTCCCAGGCTTTGGAGACGCCCGTACCGCGCTCATAGCCAAGGCTGCGGTCATCCGCAGGGAAGTTCGTCTTCACAATCATCGACTCGCGCAGCCGGTCCGGCGAGAGACGATCCTCCGGGATGGGCTGTACCACGCCGTGCGGCGGCTTCCACAGCAGGTGGACCGAGGCCGTCTTCTCCTGGAACTTGAAGAACTCCAGCATCAGCGGATAAGACCTGCCGCCGAGCAGGAAAATGCTCTTCTTTAGCTCCCGGACCTCGGAGCCGCTGCTCACCCAGCCATCAATGAGCGCACTTTTCGTGTCATTAACGTACAGGCGCACACCGTTCTCGCTCTTTACGATGAACTCATACACGCCCGTTTCATCGGTGATCACCGAACCATCCCAGCGGATGGAAAACTCATCCGGTCCCAGTTTCTCCGGGGAAGGACTGGCCGCACCGAAGACAAAATCCACTTTTGGGTCCTGCTGGATATAGCGGGTTCTCTCCGGCTTCTTCTCTTCCGGCTTCTTGTTCTTGTCTTCCGATTTCGGTGGTTCCGGCGCTGCTGGGCTGGGCGCAGGTTTGACCACCGCAAGACCGGAATAATTGGCGTTCAGGCCGCGCTTCGTGCCCGGCGGCTTGTCGAAACCTGGCCGGAAACGCCCCACCACATCCGATATCGAGTTGCGATACTGGGCGATGGTCAGGCGTGCCAAATCGAACTCAGGCGGTTGCAACCGCGCCTGCGCGGAAGACGAATAAAAAGCATCGTAAATGTAGGCGGCAACGTCCTTCGCATCCTCGCCCACGCACGCACCCACGTCATCGTCCGGCATGGTGCGCGCGATCCGCTTTGCCAATGCCTCCACCGTACGGTTGCCGTGCAAAGGCTCGTCGTACTTGTCCTTCACCCCGCCGCCGTTCTTGCCATGGCATTCCAGGCAGAGCTTCTGGTAAATCACCTCCCCGCGCTTGTTGACGGGCGCATCGGCCGCTAACAGTCCGCCACCCGCGCACAGCAGGCCTGCCACCCACAGGCGCACGGCATGGGACAAATGAAAAGAAAGGGCGGAGGGGGAAAAGCGTGGCTTCATGCGGAAATAGAACGCCCCGCCAAGCCATCGGCCTGACCGGGATCGTTCAAATGCTATGAGCCATACGTGCGGCAGGCCACCTCGCTGTCAACCAGATGCAAGCAATCGCGCAGATACAGATTGAACCAGCGCCCCCTTATTCATTACCACATCTGCAAAGGCATCCGCCGCGTCACCGCCTTCACTTTCTCAAACATCTTTTCCGCCTCCCGGCGGGCCTTAGTCCTGGCAGCGAGTTCCGCGCTGATTGAGGGTCCTGCTCTGTGAGCGGAAGCCAGAGTGGATTGGTTCGTCCTGATGTCGCCTTTGAGTGTGTCGTTTGAGTTCATAAGGATGGAGTGCCCAGAAATCGGCGGCCCCTCAGGGGCTGGTCGTCTTCATTTGTGCCTTTTTTGATTTTTTTTCGGCGGCCTTCGTGTCTCTGCGTTTTTGGATGGGCCGAGCCCCGACATATGTCGCCGCGCCAGAGCTCCGTTTTTCGCTCGCCCCACAGGTCCTACCTATACGTCCATGGAGCGAATTTTCCGCGAAGAGACCATGTTATGAAACCCATGCCATCACTCATCATTCTTGCGGATCGCGGAAATCTCATTGCCTACAAAACTGTGAGTGGAGGCAGGTTGGAGA
>JAQGPI010000519.1 GCA_028293175.1 Verrucomicrobiaceae bacterium
CGGGTGGGTTGAGGGTAAAGTCAGCACGCCCTGCCTTCCAGGGCCGGACCCATGGATCAGCGCCAAAGTTTCATCAATCTTATCATCACGGTGGCCATCATTGGCACCGTGGCGGCGGCGGCATTGGTCTTTCGCAACCGCACTCCGCACCTCGTTCCCATTAAGCGTGAGGAAGTGAAGAGCGCTGCTGCCACACCTGCGGCGGATGCCGGGGCAAAAACAGTGGAGCGGCCAGTCGAGAAGAGCTTCCTCACTTTCCCCAAGGCTCAGCTTGTGGATGTACCAGCGAACCAAGCCGACACTCTGCGCATTCATTTGCCGGATGGCGACCACGTGTTCACGCATTACTTCATTCACGCGCTCGATAATTCGGCGGATCATCTGGACCGCGTGAATGAGACGGCAGTGTTCTTTGGCCGCGTTTCGAACGATGCGGTGATTGCCACTGGCAAGGAGGCCATGGCTTATGTGACGGATCTTCTGAAAAATCACCCCTTTATGGTCCTCACCCGATGGGAGAAGGCACCCGAAGCAGGCCGTTACTACGCTCTCATCTGGGTGGAGTATGAGAAGGGCAAATGGAAGTACCTCTCTGAGTTGCTGGTGCGCCATGGCTATGCCCGTATCGCAGGGGTGACCACACCCCTGCCTAACACCAAGGTGACGGAGGACGATTACATCCAGTTGCTGCAAAGCGGCGCGAAGTATGCCCGGCAGAACAAGCTGGGCATTTGGGCGAAGGCAAAGAAGTAGCTGGGACGGAGTTCTTCCAACTCCCTTGATATGCCTTGTTTCCACACGGCGTTTGTTGTTTTCTCGAAATCCTTATCCATGAAAAAACTCTCTCTCCTACTCGCCGCGCTAGCGTTTACCGCTGCGCCTGCTTTCGCTGAAAGTGCCAAGAAGCTGGTCGTCCTGATTGCCGGCAAGCCAAGCCACGGCCATGGCGAACACGAACACAACGCTGGCGTGCTGTTATTCAAGAAGTGTCTGGAGCAAGGTGCCGCCGGTCAGGTGGAAGTGAAGCAGCATCTAAACGCGGAATGGCCTGCGGCGGATGAATTGGGCAAGGCGGACACCGTCCTCATCTATTCCGATGGCGGTGGCGGACACCCAGCATTGCAGGGCGATCATCTCGCCGATTTGGGCAAGGAAATGAAGCGCGGCTGCGGCCTCGTCTGCGTCCATTACGCTACCGAACCGACCAAGGAAAAGGGCGGCAACGAGTGGATCGACTGGATTGGCGGCGCCTTCGAAGTGAACTGGAGCGTGAACCCGCACTGGGATGCTAACTTTTCCACTCTGCCTCCGCATGCTATCACCAGCGGCGTGAAGCCGTTCGCCACCAACGATGAATGGTACTTCCACATGCGCTTCCGCGAGGGAATGAAGGATGTGACCCCTATCCTGACCGCTGTGCCCCCTGCTTCCACCATGAGCCGCAAAGATGGTCCTCATGAAGGCAATCCCACCGTACGGGAAGAGGTGGCAGCCCAGAAGCCCCAGCACGTGGCGTGGGCTGCCGAGCGCGCGGATGGCGGTCGTGGCTTTGGCTTCACCGGTGGCCACTACCACAAAGGCTGGGGCAACAACGATCAGCGCAAGCTGGTGCTGAACGCCATCCTTTGGACGGCTAAGGCCGAAGTGCCTTCCAACGGGGTGGAAAGCACCATTACCCCTGAAGACCTCGAGCAGAACCTGGACACCAAAGCTCCTCGTCCAGCTCCGGCTCCGAAGCCCGCAGCCAAGTAAACCTTTCGCTTTCACGGGGCGCAGCGTTTGCAGACGCTGCGCCTTTTTTTGTCCAGCCCCTTACGGCTGAAGTTTGGTAGGCGATTCTGGCAGCCTCTCAGGCTGGAAATCGAGTACTTCTTGATGAGTCTTCAGTGCCTGCCGGGCCTGATCGAAGAACTTCGACAGATCCTCCGTGTTAGCCTGCTGCTTCTCATCGAGCAGTGCGTAGAGCTTCTTGGTATAGGCATCCGCATTGATGCTCACGCTGGCCATCTGCCGCTGGGCCGCTCCATACACCGTGGAGAACTTTGACTGCGCACTTGTAAAGGCCTGGCGCGCACCTTCGTTGCGATAGTAGTCGTGCTCCGCGTCGCGGTAGCCCTTGTCGAACATGCGTTTGAAGAAGCCAAACGAACTCGCAGGCCTTTGCTGGTTGATGCCAGATGTCTGTCGGGCAAGGAATTTCTCCAGTTCCTTGAACTCCTCCATAGGCTTCTGGTACTGCTTTTGCAAGTAGCCCAGCCCCGTGGCGATCACGGCTAGTTTTTCCACCTCGGCTCTCGATACCGCTTGGCCCGCCTTCACCTTCCCCTCGAGCGCGTCGATGTAGTTGATGGTCTTCTTGTTGCCGTCGAAGATGCTTTGAAACTCGGTGAAGGCGGAGGCCATCTTTTGCCGCTGGTCCCGGCGCAGTCCATCGATACGCTTTTCAAACTCTTCGTTGAGTTCCTGGATCTCTTTGAGATGCTTGTCCTGGAGGGCCGTGAACGCCTCCCGATGCTGGTCCTCTATGCGAGCGACCGCTCTTGAATTCGCTTCTTTAAGCCCTGCCAGTTCGTTCCTATGCTGGTCCTGCAACTGGTTCATCCACACGCCCATTCCAGCAAGGCCGAGGACAGTGAGAACAAGCAGGGTGCCGAGGATTCGAGTCGATTTTGGAAGCAAATGGCTGGAGCAGAATACGCGCCTTGTCGCCGCTTCATTCCATACGTGTATTCGCGCCAAAGACGGTAAGATTGTATTTCCCACTTTACATATAGACAATGCGGGGAATTGTCCCCGCCCACCATGACACCCGCAGCCATCGACGAACTTAACACCCAACTCGCCGGCAAAACTCCCCAGGAAATCACCAACTGGGCGGTGCAGCACGGTGCTGGCAAGGCCATCGTCACCACCAATTTTCGGCCTTACGAAGCCATCATTTTGCACTTCGTTGCCAAGGCCGATCCCACGGTTCCTGCCCTGTGGGTGGATCATGGCACCAATCTCCCTGAGACTTATCGGTTCGCGGAAAAGTGCCGCACCCAGCTAGGGCTCAATTTGAAGCCCTACCTGCCCCTGATGACCAGCGCCCATTGGCTGGCGCTGAATGGTGGCCAGATCCCCATGCCGGATGAAGTGGAGCGCGTAGAGTCCTTCAGCCGCATCATGAAGCTGGAGCCATTCGAACGCGGCATGCGTGAACTGGCCCCCGCCGTCTGGATCACCGCCCTGCGCAAGGAGCAGAACCCCCAGCGCGCCGCCACCCTCAAAACGGTGATGTGGGATACCAAGTTCAACTGCCTGAAGGTAAACCCCATTCTCGAATGGACCCCGACGGAGATGGATGCCTACCTTGCCGAGCATTCACTGCCCAACGAACGCACCTATTACGACCCGGCCAAGGGCGATGAGAAGCATGAGTGCGGCCTTCACGCAAAGCTGGTAACCGACGTTTCCCGTTGACCGTTTTCCGTGGGAATTTCAAACATGAATTCGCGATCTTTTGAAGACTTGGAGGTTTGGCAGAAATCCTGTCGGCTTTGCGAAGACGTGTGCAGGTCGCTAATGAACACAAAGCCTGTTGTCTATGCCTTCCGAGATCAAATGATGCGCAGCGCACTTTCAATACCTTCCAACATTGCAGAAGGCTCGGAACGAGATTCGGTCTTGGATTTCTCGCGCTTTCTTCGCATCGCGAAAGGCTCGGCCGCTGAACTTCGAACCCAGCTCTATTTAGCAAACCGGCTTGAAATTCTTCCAGCCGATCAATCCGCTGACCTGACAACACGTTGCAAATCTGTTTCAGCAATGCTCCAGGCACTTATTCGCTCCCTCGCTCCCAAGTCATGATTACCGAAAACGGAAAACGGAAAACGGAAAACGGCTTTTCCCCCATCACTCACCTTCAGTTCCTCGAAAGCGAAGCCATCTACATTCTTCGCGAAACCGCAGCACAGTTTCAAAAGCCTGGGCTTTTGTTCTCCGGCGGCAAGGACTCCATCGTGATGGCTTGGCTTGCCCGGAAGGCGTTCCATCCTTCCCGTCTGCCTTTCCCCCTGGTGCATGTGGATACTGGCCACAATTTCCCAGAGGCCATGACCTATCGCGACTGGTTCGTGAAGGAGATTGGGGCCCCACTCGTGGTCGGCAGCGTGCAGAAGTCGATTGATGAAGGCAAGGTGCAGGAAGAAACCGGCATCAATGCTAGCCGCAACAAGCTGCAAACGGTCACCCTGCTTGATACCATTGAAGAGCATCAGTTCGATGCCTGCCTTGGTGGTGGTCGCCGTGACGAAGAGAAGGCCCGTGCGAAGGAGCGCTTCTTCAGCCATCGCAACGAGTTCGGCCAGTGGGACCCCAAGCATCAGCGTCCTGAATTGTGGAACATCTTTAATGGCCGCAAACACTTTGGTGAACACTTCCGCGTGTTCCCGCTGAGCAACTGGACGGAGATGGACATCTGGCAGTACATTCGCCAGGAGAACATTCCGCTGCCAAGCCTCTACTTCAGCCATCAGCGCAAGATCATTGAGCGGCACGGCCAGCTTCTGGATGCCGAGACCGGCTTCATCAACATGCTGGACGAAGAGAAGCCCAAGGTTAAGGAAATGACCATCCGCTTCCGCACCGTCGGCGATGCCACCTGCACAGGCGCGGTGGAATCTACCGCCAGCACGATTGATGAAATCGTCGCCGAAGTCGCCGCCGCTAGACAGACGGAACGCGGTACCCGAGCCGACGACAAGCGCTCCGAAACGGCCATGGAAGACCGGAAAAAAGAGGGGTATTTCTGATTCGCCGAGAACCGCTCTTCAACATTCACACTTTTTCGATACTCATGGACGTTCTCGTTAATCCCACAGAATCTTCGCTTCTCCGTTTCACGACTGCC
>JAQGPI010000576.1 GCA_028293175.1 Verrucomicrobiaceae bacterium
AATCAACCGCGCCCGCCGTGGTGGCGAGCATGAACCAGACAAGCATCTTCATGCGAGCACCTCCTTGATCACATGGCCATGCACATCGGTGAGGCGGCGGTTGAGCCCGTTGAAATAGAAGGTGAGCTTTTCATGATCCAGTCCCAGCAGATGCAGTGCCGTGGCATGAAGCTCATAGCTGTACACAGGATTATCGGCGGCCTTGAATCCAAGGTCGTCGGTGGAGCCGTAGCCCACACCGCCCTTCACCCCGCCACCCGTCATCCATGCTGTGAAGGCACCGGGATTGTGGTCCCGTCCTTTGCCGCCTTGCGAGGCAGGTTGGCGACCAAACTCAGAGGTGCACATCACCAGCGTAGAGTCGAGCATGCCACGCGATTTGAGATCCTTGATCAGGGCGCTCGCACCCGAATCCAGCACCGCACCCCAGTAGCCATGGTCACGCACGAGGTCCTCGTGGCTGTCCCAGTTGGGCCGTATCTTCTTCGCCGTTGTGTTCTCCGCCCCACAATAGATCTGCACAAAACGCACTCCGCGTTCCACCAACCGCCGCGCCAGCAGGCATTGCTGACCGAAGGGCCCAAGGTTCTCGTGTTCCAATGCGTAAAGCTTGCGGGTCGCCTCAGTTTCTCCGGCTGTGGAGGTGACTTCTGGAGCCGACAATTGCAGCCTTGCAGCCAGCTCATAGGAAGAGATACGCGCCTCCAGCAGCGAATCGGTCCGATGTTCTAGATGACCGCGATTGAGTGATTGCAGGAACGCGCGGCTGCGGTCTTCCGAAGCAGAGTTCAGCGCACGGCCTTCGGGCGCAAACAGATCGGCGATGGGTGCTTTGCCTTTCGCCGTTTCAATGACGGTGCCCTGATGTACGGCAGGCAGGAATCCTGCGCCCCAGTTCATGGGCCCGCCCGGTGGCAGGCCGCGCGGATCGGGCAGCACGACGAAGGCGGGAAGATTCTCGCTCTGGCTGCCGAGGCCGTATGTCACCCACGATCCCATGCTGGGATAGCCGGGGCGGATCTGGCCGCTGTTCATCATGAACATGCCCGGGCCATGCAGCGCCGTCTTGCTCTGCATGGAATAAATGAAGGCCATCTCATCCACGCATGTCGCCAGCTTTGGCAGCAGCCCGCTCACCCAGCGGCCGCTTTCGCCATGCTGCTGGAAGGGCCAGTAGCTAGGCTGACAGTTGCCGGGCTTGCTTGCGAAGAAGGTGAGCTTGCCATCCGGATCGAAAGGCTTGCCCGCGCGGCGCACCAGCTCTGGCCGGTAATCCCAGGTGTCGAGATGGCTCATGCCGCCTGGGCAGAAGATCTGGATCACAGCACGAGCCTTAGCGGGCAAATGGCTGTCCCTCGCACTAAGCGAATTGTTAGGTGCGACGGACCCCTTGGATTCATGTGCCAAGAGATGAGTCAGAGCCGCAGCCCCAAAACCACCACCGGCGTGAGACAGGAAATCGCGGCGTGAAAAGGATTTAGAAGTCATGATCGTGCTGCCAAAGGTTTTTTCGGGCGGGCGTGCGAGGTTTCTTTGAGAAGGTGCAGCTCAATGGCACCCAGATGCGCAGCCATGGCCTTTGCCGCAGTATCCGGCTTGCGCGCCTCAATTGCCTCCAGAATGGTGGCATGGTGCGCCAGGGCAGGAGCTTTGCCTACCATGCCTATCGTCTGCGACCGGCTGGCCTTGCCCAGCTCTGCCAGTGATTCGAGCATCAGCTCCGCAATGGGATTGCCCGCTGCTTTGGCCAGGGCGCGATGGAATTCCATGTCCGCCAATACAGCCGCCTCCTGCGTCTCCGCAGATTCAAGATTGGACTGGGCCAGCCTCATGGCCTGAAGATCTTCATGAGACGCCCGGGAAGCGGCAAGAGACGCGAGTTGTGGTTCCACCATGACGCGCATCTCAGTGAGCTTGGTAAAGCGGTCATCGCGATCCGGCATCAGCAGTTCAAAGGAGCGGTTTAGGGGCGAGTGGAGACGGTTCACCACCCGTGTGCCCACGCCATGACAGACCTCCAAAATCCCCTGCAATTCGAGGCGCTTGGTAGCTTCGCGCACCACTTGGCGGCTAACGCACAGCTTCTCAGCAAGCTGGCGCTCCGGTGGCAGCCACTCATCGGCACCAGGAGCCTTCCGGCTCTCTCGGGTGATCAGCGCGCACACGTCTTCGACAAGGGTTGTGGATCGGTTGACAGAAGGAAATCGCATGGCGTTGTAGTGGTACGTGGTCTGACCACGTACCACTACGACTTTCGATCAATAATGTTTCGTCGCATTCCAAGTTGCTCAAAAACAGTTTTGGCCTACACTGTTCATATGAACATTGACTTGGAAACGAAGCTTTCGATTCTCGCCGATGCTGCCAAGTATGATGCCTCATGCGCCAGTAGCGGGACCACGAAACGAAATTCGAAGGATGGCGGTCTGGGTAGCACCACTGGCATGGGCATCTGCCACAGTTATACGCCTGATGGCCGCTGTGTGTCGCTTCTCAAAATCTTGCTCACTAATTTCTGCAAGTACGACTGCCTGTATTGCATTAACCGTTCCTCCAGCGGTGTACGGCGCGCGCGCTTCACCCCAGAGGAAGTCGTGCAGCTGACCATGGATTTTTACCGGCGAAACTACATCGAAGGGCTGTTCCTCAGCTCCGGTATCATTCGCAGTGCCGACTATACCATGGAGCAGGTCGTGCGCGTGGCGCGCAGCCTTCGCGAAGACCACGGCTTTCGCGGCTATATTCATTTGAAAACCATCCCGGAGGCTTCACCGGAACTGATCAACCAAGCAGGACGATGGGCCGACCGGCTCAGCATCAACGTGGAGCTGCCGACTTCACATGACCTCGAGGCCCTTGCCCCCGAGAAGAATCTAACTCGCATTCGAGGTGCGATGGGAGTCATCGGCAAGCGCATCCTTCAAGCGAAAGAGGAAACCAAGGAGAGCAAAAAGGCACCGCCCTTTGCTCCAGCCGGCCAAAGTACCCAGATGATCGTGGGAGCCACCTCGGCGGATGACAGGGCGATTCTCGACCAAGCGTCGTTACTGTACGGCGAACACCGGCTCAAGCGGGTGTATTACTCTGCCTTCAGCCCCATCCCGGACGCTTCCAGCAAGTTGCCTCTGGTGGCTCCACCGCTCGTGCGTGAGCACCGGCTGTATCAAGCCGACTGGCTGATGCGTTTCTACGGGTTCGTGGTGACTGAACTGACGACTCCTGAGCTGCCTAACCTGCCTTTAGACATGGACCCCAAGCTGGCCTGGGCATTGCGCCATCCGGAAGACTTCCCCGTCGATCTCAACCGGGCTTCGCGCGAGCAATTGCTGCGTGTACCGGGACTTGGTGTGCGCAATGTGGACCGCATTTTGAGTATTCGTCGCTGGCATGCGTTGCGACTGGCAGATCTGACAAGGCTGCGGGTACCACTGAAGAAGACACTGGCCTTCATTGTCACTACTGATCACTGGCCCCATCGCATCGAGCACAAGGCGGCGGAACTGGCCCCGAGTGAGAAGCAACTGGACCTTTTCACACCGGATCTTTTGAAGGCTGGCAATACGCTCTGATACGGCTGAGGCCGCGAGGCCATTCGAATCAAACTCTGATGCGCCAGATCACCTTTGCACCAGTGTTCCGTGAGTGGCAAAGGCTTGCCCGTGGTGCTTTGAGTTCAGGTCTGGCTCCTGACGAGGTGGTGTGGGAGGAGCTTCACGGCGATCAGCCTTCCCTCGGCATGTTTGAGGAAGCCGAGCCCGGGATCGCTTCGCCAGCATCAGCCTTTCGCGTGCCACGGGATTTTGTCGAGATGGCGCAGCGTGTTGCCTGCCATCGGGCAGCGGAACGTTGGAGTCTTCTGTACCGCCTGCTCTGGCGGCTGACTCACGGCGAATCCCATCTCATGAAGATAGCGGTTGATCCCGTTGTGCATGCCTTGCAGCGTATGGACAAGGCCATCCGCCACGACGTCCACAAGATGCGCGCCTTTGTGCGCTTTCGCGCCGTCGCTCATCAGGATCAAACTTGGTACGTCGCGTGGTTTGAACCAGAGCATCACATCGTCGAGTTCAACGCACCCTTCTTTCGGGATCGCTTCGCGTCCATGCACTGGTCGATTCTCACGCCGCACCGCTGTGTGCATTGGGACGGCGCGCATTTGACATTCACCGTCGGCGTACCGAAGTCCGAAGCGCCCACGGAAGACGCCGTGGAAACGCTTTGGCTCGGTTATTACGGCAGTATTTTCAATCCAGCACGAGTGAAGACACGCGCAATGGAGGCGGAGATGCCGAAGAGGTACTGGAAGAACTTGCCAGAGGCGGCGCTGATTCCCAGCCTGCTCCGGGAAGCTCCGCACCGCGTCGAGCAAATGATCCATCACAGTCAGCAAAAATCTGCGGAAGACTATTCCCCTGCCCCGGTGCCGGAGACGCATTCGCTCACCACCTTGCGCGAAGCGGCTTCAATATGCACGGCGTGCCCGCTTTATAAAAATGCCACGCAGACAGTTTTCGGTGAAGGCCCCCGCAATGCCGAAATTGTATTCGTTGGTGAGCAGCCGGGCGATCAGGAAGACTTGGCAGGGCACCCGTTCATAGGCCCCGCCGGGCAGCTTCTCAACCGAGCGTTGGAAGAAGTAGGTATTGATCGCAAGCTTGCCTATGTGACCAATGCCGTGAAGCACTTCAAGTGGGAGCCGAGAGGCAAGCGCCGCCTGCACGCAAAGCCCAACTCGCGAGAGATCATCGCCTGCAAGCCTTGGCTGATGGCTGAACTAGCAGCCATCCATCCGCGCGTTTTGGTCTTGCTCGGTGGCACCGCCGCCCAGAGCGTGTTGGGCTCAAAGGTCCGCGTGCTGCGTGACCGCGGTCAACTCATGCATTCAGAATACTGCCAGCAGACCATGGTGACCGTGCACCCCTCTTCCCTTCTGCGCGCCCCGGATGAGGAAAGTCGCCAGCAAGGATACGCCGACTTTGTCAAGGATTTGCGCATCGCCGCAGACCTTTTGAGCAAGGGAAATCCGCATTGATAGCCGCCGTTAGATTTTAACTTGCCTCAGAATGAAGACAGCAAGCAGAATCATGGTCATGAGA
>JAQGPI010000577.1 GCA_028293175.1 Verrucomicrobiaceae bacterium
GGCAGTCCTGCAAGCTGCCAGCGCCTGTGAAGCCCTAAAGCGAACCTTTCTGACTCACCCCGCCATGTCCGTCGTCTTCTTGAAACGCATTCCCTGCCTCTTCCTTTTTGCCGCGTCGTTCGCAACGAACGTACATGCAGAGAAAGCACAGGCTGGCAAGACCATCCGCCTCTTAACGGTGGGCAACAGCTTCTCCGCGAATGCCACGCATTACCTCGGCAACATCGCGAAGGCTGCGGGCGATACCTTAATCCTGCGCGAAGACAATGTCGGCGGTGCGAGCATGGAGGTGCATTGGAAGAAAGCACAGGCGTTCGAGAAAGACCCGAAGGACAAGCTGGGACTCTACACCAAGGGCAAGAGCTTGAAGATGGATCTCACCGAAGAGCATTGGGATGTGATTACGTTTCAGCAGGCCAGCATTCTCAGCCACGACTTGAAGACCTATCGCCCGTTTGCCAAGCAACTGAGCGACTACATTCGCACCCTTGCACCAGACGCGACCTTGTTGCTGCACGAGACCTGGGAGTACCGTCTTGATGATCCCCGTTTCTCCGCCAAGGCGCCGAAGCCCGGCGACCCGAAAACACAGGACGAAATGTACAAGCGTCTCTCGAACGCCTACGACACCGTAGCCAAGGAATTGAATGTGAAGCGCCTGCCGGTGGGCGATGCCTTCCATCTGGCCAATCGTGATCCTCAATGGGGCTTCCACGCTATCACCCCGCCGTTTGATTCCAAGAAAGCCAAGCCCGGCGAGCTGCCCAATCAGGTACACTCCCTCAACGTCGGTTGGAAGTGGAAGAAAACCGGCGAGAAAAATACGCTCGGCATGGATGGCCATCACGCAAGCATGGCCGGTGAATACCTCGGTGCCTGCGTGTGGTATGAGGTGATCTTTGGCAAGAGCGTGGAAAACAACACCTTTGTACCCAAAGGACTGGACGCGGATTATGCCAAGTTCCTCCGCATTACCGCGCATCGTGTGGTGCAGGAAGAGAAGCAGAAGCAGGGCGCGTGACCTCCGCCCATGGCCTAACATCCTTCTTCAATTAAAGCATGTCCCGCTTCTTGTCTCTCATTGCCCTCGTCCTGGCTGCGCCCCTTTGTCTTCGCGCCGATCCGTTTGTCCCTTACCTTGACGGCAAACCACCGGAGATTCTGCGTGAGATCCAGGTCACCACAGCGGTGCCAGACAACATCGCCCTGCGGCATGTGGTGTTCCGTTCACGCGACAACTGTGAGATCTTCGCCGTGATCGCCACGCCGAAGACGCCGGGCAATCATCCAGGCATGCTCGTGCTGCATGGAGGCGGCGGCAGCGCAGAAGAAGAGAAAGCGATGGCCTGGGCGCAACGAGGCTACATTGCTGTGGCCCCTGATCTGCCCGGCATTGCCAATCCCGATAAGCTGAAGGAAACCAAAGGCCCATGGAATAAGCTTAAGTACGGAGAAGGCCGCTGGCTGGCCACGCCGGATGTCAGTGCGAGCGTGATTTTTGATGCCGTGCTCAGCGCGATGAAATCGCTCTATCTGCTGCGCTCCCAAACTGATGTCGATACGACGCGCATCGGCGTGGTCGGCATCTCCTGGGGCGGTTACATGACCACAATGGTCTGCGGTCTCGCAGGCGATCAGGTGAAGGCGGGCTTCGCCGTCTTCGGCTGCGGCTTTTACGATCTAACGGCACAGGCCAACACCACAATGGCCAAGATGACCGATGATGCAGAGCGTGCGCGCTGGTTGCGGGATCTCGATGCAGGGCGTCGCGCGCCGGGCATCAAGGCCGCGTTCTTCACCGCCGGAGCGGCCAACGATTTCTTCTACTATCCGCGCGCCGTGCAGGCCACCCTTGATGCCATCCCTGGCGAGAAGAACCACCTCTACGCACCCAATGCCAACCACAAGATACCCCTGCCCGGCGGTACCGTGTTTCCCAGCACCAAAGGTGCCGCGCCATTCAAGCCGACGGCCTTTCAGCCCTTTCCGACACCCAGCGGCAGCAAGGCCAATTGGCTGGCCATGGAGGTGCCGTTCTTCGATTACTATCTCAGCGGCATTGGCCAACCTCTGCCCAAGGTGAGCGTTGAAAAGTCCAGTGATCCCTTGCTTGCTAGCTTCAAGGTCACCACCTCACAGCCATTGGTGAAGGCCGAAGTGTATTGGGCCAAGGCCAACCCCGACGTGATGAAACGCGAGTGGTTGCCGCTCCCAGCCACCAAGACCGGTAATGATCGCTACGAAGCCAAGCTGCCTGCCGAAGCCACCACTTGGTTTGCCGTCGTATCAGATGGGCGGCCAGTAACAGTGTCCGGTGATTTGATGGAAATCACATCCCATTAAAGGACAAGGTGTCACTTCATCCCCGCGATGATACGCTCCATCTGCGCCCGGTGAAGACCCATGTGCGTGCATGCCAGCGCATGCCATCCGGCTGCATCCAGCGGCCCGAACCACGGATGAACAAAACGTGCCGTGGTTTTTAAATCGGAATGCGCGGCGGCGGCCGAGAGCACGGCTTCGCAAGAGTCCTCATAGGTCCTGACGACATCAGCTCCCACCTCTGGACTCGGCTTCACTGCGGCAGTGCTGGCCTTGCCGGGGGGCACGATTCCTTTTGTTAAAGCTCCGATCGTGCGGGCAATGCCGTGGTTCACCATGCGCAGATGGTCCAGAGTCATCCATAGCGACCAATAACGGCTGCTGTCCTCGAGCCCCGGAGGGCGCTTGATCAACACACGTTGAGTGCACGACTCCGTGTCGCAGGTGCTCAATAGGGCACGGATCGCCTCACGCTCCCGCTGAAAACGGACCGTGAACGAGCTCTTGCTTCCCATCCATCGCCTGAGGGCAAAAAGTCCCTTGCCCAGTTGGAGCTCCAGCCAGGGCAGACCCGCGCCAGGCGCATCGAACTGAGGCTCATCATTGCCAGTCATGCATGGCAAGAGATGCCTTAACACTTGCACTTTGCAATCAAAAATACTTGTGGATTGCAAGTAATTTTAGGCGTGCTTTCAGCATGCCGAAAGCCCAGCCCAGCAGCACTCTAGAAGCTCGCCGTTCACCCTGCCCAGTCGCCTGTCTGCTCGACATGGTGGGTGATCGATGGACGCTGCTTGTCATTCGCGATCTCTTCCTTGGGCGCAGCCGTTTCAAAGATTTCATCGGCTCACCGGAAGGCATTCCCACCAATATTTTGAGCGAGCGTCTTGAGCGCTTGCTGCGTCACGGCCTCGTGGAGCAAATCCCGGTCGATAACAGTCCCAAGCGGCTGGCTTATCGCCTCACCAAGAAAGGCAAATCGCTCGGCCCTGTGCTGGAAACCATGCGCGACTGGGGTCTGGCTTGGGAGCCGGGGACACGTGCCTTGCAAAGCATTGGTTGATTCGTCGCCCTGGCCTTATTTCCGTCGACGACGTCCAAGGCAGGTCAGGCCGCCCACAAGCAGCACCAGCAGCGATGAAGGCTCGGGCACCACGGCGATGGAGGCAGAAATACCGAAATCGTCGAAGGTGTTTTTTTCCGTGTTCGCCTGGGCGGTGAAGTGGATGCCAGAAAGGAAGTCGATAGGTGCGGCGGCCGCTACATCGGAAGCCATCAGAGTGGTCACGCCGGTGAGGCTGGCATAGTAGCTGAACGAGACGGTGTTGTTGTTCAAGTCGAACGACAGCATGATGTGGTCATAGGAGGCGTTGTTGCCAATGATATTGGTCACATGCCAGCCGCTCGCGTCCTGAT
>JAQGPI010000579.1 GCA_028293175.1 Verrucomicrobiaceae bacterium
TTAATGCTATTAAAGAAGGCAGTTTGGAGGCTCAAATCACCTGCGTGCTCAGCGATCACGATGATGGCGGCATCATCTCTGCTGCCCGCAGCGCTGGATTGCCGGCTTTCTTTGTGAACCCCGGCGAGAATCCCAAACGCTTCTCCGATGCCGCGCAAAAGGAGGTCTGCGAGCATCTCCAGCGCGCCAATGTGGATGTGGTGGTCCTCGCAGGCTTCATGCGCGTGCTGAAGGAGCCCACGCTGTCCGCCTTCGCCGGTCATATCATCAACATCCATCCCTCGCTGTTGCCCAAATTCAAAGGCAGCCACGCAGTGCAGCAGGCCATCGACGCCGGGGAACAAGAAACCGGCACCAGCGTCCACCTCGTTACCGCCGAAGTGGATGGCGGCCGCATCCTCGCTCAGGCCACCGTGCCTATATATAAGGGAGATACACCCGAGACCGTGCATCAGCGCATCAAACAGGAGGAGCACAGGCTTCTACCTCTAGTGCTGGCCGATTGGCGGAACCTTAGCTCCACGGCAACTCTTACCTCCCTCTGCGACTGATTCTATGAAGGCCGCCTTTGGCATGGGGATGCTCAATCCCCAGCAGCGCGATGCTGTCATGCATACCGAGGGGCCGGTGCTCATCCTCGCCGGTGCTGGCACGGGTAAGACCCGCACCATCACCGCGCGCATGGCCCACATGGTGGACAAGGGCATCCAGCCCGATACCATCCTCGCCGTCACCTTCACCAACAAGGCCTCCAACGAAATGCGCGAGCGCGTGATCGAAATGGTGGCCGATGGCAAGGGCAAGAAGATCGTCATGGGCACCTTCCACGCCTTCTGCGTGAAGCTTCTGCGCGAGCACGCCGAAAAGCTCGGCTACAAGAAGAACTGGACCATTTACACCCAGAGCGAACAGACCAGCCTCATCAAGCGCATCGTTGCCCGCATGGTCACCAAGGACGAAAGCGTCGATCCTGCCAAGATCCAGTCACGCATCAGTTCCGCCAAGAATTCCGGGGAATCCCTCGGCGATCCCCAGCATTCGCTCGAAGCCGCCGTCATGGAGGCCTACCAGAGCGAGATGCGCGCGCTCAACGCGATGGACTTCGATGACCTCATCCTCCTTGGCGTCGATCTCATGGAAAACCATGAAGATGTGCGCTTCCGCGTCCGCGACAAGCATCGTTATGTCATGGTCGATGAGTTCCAGGATACCAACGGCCTCCAGATGCGTCTGCTCAACGCCCTCGTCGGTGAGCCCTTCAACATCTGCGTCGTGGGCGATGATGACCAGTCCATCTATGGCTGGCGCGGTGCCGACATCACCAACATCCTCGAGTTCGAGAAATTCTTCCCCGATCCCCATGTGATCAAGTTGGAGGAAAACTACCGCTCCACCACGCCCATCCTCCACACGGCCAACAGTCTGATCAAAAACAACGCCGGTCGCCGGCCCAAGACCCTGTGGAGCCGCAATCCCGGCAACGACAATGTGCGTCTCGTCATCACCGAGGATGACAAGGAAGAGGCTGAGATGATCGCCAGCGAGATCGACACGGCTCATTTCCAGAACGCCCAGCCGTACGAGGACTTCGCCGTTCTCTTCCGCACCAATGAGCAGAGCCGTGTGCTGGAGCAGCAGTTCCGCCAGCGCAAGATGCCCTACCGCGTGGTCGGCTCCCGCAGCTTCTTTGACCGGCGCGAGATCAAGGACATCTGCGCCTACCTCAACGTCCTGCACAATCCGCACGACGACATGAACCTGCTGCGCATCCTGAATACCCCCACGCGCGGCATTGGCAACAGCACTGCCGAACTCGCTCGTGATGAAAGTGTCGACCGCGGCTGCTCCATATGGGTCGTGCTTTCAGATCCCCGCTTTCAGCGCAAACTGCCGGAAAAGAGCCGCAACGCGGTGCAGGGCTTCACCGACATCATCCTTAAATACGCCGCCCCCGCCAGCACCCCTGGTACCTTCGTCGCGGAGATGACCAAGGTCCTCCTCGCCGAGATTGGCTACATGGCCTTCCTCGAAAAGGCCGCCAAGAAGCCCGAGGAATACGCTACCTGGGTCACCTGCATCGACAGCTTCCTTGCCCAAATCGCGGATTACGATGAGCGCAACCGTACCGGCGGCCTCGCCGGGTTCCTTGATGAAGTCTGCCTCAATGATGAGCGCGAAGACAAGAAGGAGGACGACATCATGCAGAAGAAAGGCGTCTGCCTGATCACCATGCATGCCTCCAAGGGACTCGAGTTCCCCGTCGTCTACCTTCCCGGCTGCGAGCAGGGCATCATCCCCCACAAGCGTAGTTATGATGAAGGCAGAGTGGATGAAGAGCGCCGCCTTCTCTATGTCGGCCTCACTCGAGCCATGAAAAAGCTCACCGTCAGCTACGTGCGCTGGCGCATGAAGTACGGCGAAAAGCAGGCCCAGCTCCCCAGCCCCTTCCTCAAGGAGCTCGACCGTACCCATGTGGAAGAGCACGATTACGGCAAGCACATGAAGGAAACCGTCACCGCCGAAGAAGGGGCCTCCTTCATCACCGGCCTGCGCGCCATGCTCAAGCAGGGGAAGTGAAGTAGCCATCACGCTCCGCGTGATGGAGTTTGCGAATCGAGGGCCAGGTAGAGGCTCACTTCATCCCCGAAGGGATGGCAGCAGGTAGCCGGTGATTCAGCGAAGCGACACCACCGGTGATTTAGTGGTGAGCCCCGCACCCGGAGGGTGCACCTGCATGACTAGGGGCTTGTTTCCCATCCGCTATGAGGTCACCAGGATGAGATTGCTCTGCAGGAGGTGCCATCCATCTCATTCCTCACCTACATTCCCAAGCTCGCTTGCTGCAAACTCTGATTATCAGTATTAACAGATAGTCGGCATCATGAAGCGGTCGAACAACCAACTTCATTAACTGCTCCGCTGAAATCGCGGCCTCTACAGACGGGCGCAGTCACAAATACCTCCGCCACATCGCCTGGCAGCACCCAAAAAGAAGCGCCGACAGAACACGTCGTCAGCTATGGGCAACATCCCTCCTGCAAACATCAGTTAACAACCATCAGCAGGCATCAGCCAGGCCCCCTTAAATACGACATCATATCACGCCTCATCAGCATGCCATTTTAGCTGTTAGCCAGGAACCCTTTCCGATCACCCAAACAGCCCCGCCCGGGGTGCTCGCTAGCCATCTGTTAAAAACACCCGCGTCAAGCAGCAAAACAGCCTCCACGCCTTATTCCATAAGCTTTCCACGCGCACCCTCGAAAACGCCCGCCACCCTCAATTCGAAACAAAAGAGCAAAAAAGAAGAAAACGGATTTGACGGGGAGGGGAAGCCGGGTATTCTAGTGACCCGCCAGCCGAAAACGCTGACACGAAACGAACGAAAAGAGGGTGTCAAAACCGAGTGTTTTGAGTCTCTTTTGGAGTGAGTTTTAAGGAGATCTTTTTGACAGAATTTTGACAGCAACTGGGAGGCGTTTTAAGCGCTTTCCCAAGATGAAAAAAGCAAAGGCTAAATAGTGCGTTGCGAGGAATCGCAAACGAGTGATGAACGTAAATCATCAACGTCAGGTTGGGTGCTGAAAGGCATCTGATCTTTTTTGGAGAGTTTGATTCTGGCTCAGAACGAACGCTGGCGGCGTGGTTAAGACATGCAAGTCGAACGGATTAGTTTTGTAGCAATACCGAACTGGTTAGTGGCGAACGGGTGCGTAACACGTGGATACATTGGAGAAGCGGGGAATAGCCCAGGGAAACTTGGATTAATGCCGCATGTGGTCGAAGGACTAAAGACGGGGACCGCAAGGCCTGTCACTTCTCTGTTGGTCTGCGGCCTATCAGCTAGTTGGCGGGGTAATGGCCC
>JAQGPI010000581.1 GCA_028293175.1 Verrucomicrobiaceae bacterium
ATTTGCCCGTCGCTGAAGAAGCACAGGAACTGAGTATTGCTGTGGTGCTCGTTGCCCGCAATGAAGAAGGCCGGATAGCGGAACGGCTGAAAAACCTGGTTGAAACCGCCACACCTGCTTTACGGGAGATGATTGTCGTATGCGATGGCTGCACCGATGGCACGGCGGCGCTGGCCGAGTCTTTTCCAGACAGTCGAGTGCGCGTGCTGCGGGTGGAGCCCGGGCGCGGCAAGCCAGCAGGCGTGAATGCGGGTGTGGCCGCTGCCACCAGCGAAGTGGTGGTACTCTGCGATGCACGCCAGCGCTTCCTGGCGGATACGCTCCCGCAGTTGCTGGCGTGGTTTGCTGATCCAATCACCGGCGCGGTGAGCGGCGCGCTGGAGATAGAGCCATCGAGCAGCGGCACGGGGCAAGGGGTGGATGCTTATTGGAAACTGGAAAAACTGATCCGCAGGCTGGAGTCGGATCTCGATTCTTCCGTCGGTTGCACGGGTGCGGTCTATGCAGTGCGGCGGGCGGCCTACGAACCCATCGCGGACGACACCCTGCTCGATGACGTGCTGATCCCGATGAAACTGGCAGCCAGGGGATTGCGCGTGCGCTTCTGCCCCACGGCTCTGGCGTATGATCCGCAATCTCTCGCCGGACCCGCCGAGCAGCGGCGCAAGGTGCGTACCTTGGCAGGGAATTTTCAACTGCTGGCGCGGCATCCCTTGTGGATCTTGCCCGGCGGTCACCGCCTGTGGTGGAAATTGATCGCGCATAAGTACCTCCGCCTCGCCGGTCCGCTTATGTTGGCGGTGCTGCTGGCCTGCAGTTGGATGTTGAGGTCGCAGCCTTTGTATCTCGCCGCCTTTAGCGCGCAGGCCGCTCTTTATATTGGGGCCGTGCTCGCTTGGTGCCTGCCAGGCCTGAAGGTGCGGGTGCTGAGCATGGCAGCTGGCTTCCTGTTCCTGCAGGTGTGCATTGTGCGGGGCTTCTTCTGGTGGCTGGGCATGAAACCGCGCCAGGGATGGAAATAACCAATTCGACTGATTGATGCGTGCTCTAGACCGATGGCTCATGCCTTACTTGTCCTCTCCGGCGCGTCCGCCTGTGAAGCGGGTCTTCGTGGCCATTACTGATCACTTCGAACCGTTCCATCACACGGACCGTGCGGGCGCGCTGGAGCGCATGCGTCGCTGGCGCGATGTTTATCCGGCGGCGGTGGCACCCTTTCGCGACAGCATAGGCCGTAACCCTCGTCATTCGTTCTTTTATCCCGTTGAACAATATGACGAGGAAGTGGTGGAGCACGTGGCCGCCCTTTGTCGAGAGACTGGCGGCGAGACGGAGGTGCATTTGCATCACCACAACGACACTGAAGAAACGCTGCGCCCCAAGATCGTGGATGGCGCACGGCGACTGAGCGAGCACGGGCTGCTCTCGCGCCATCCTGACGGGCGCCCAGCCTTCGCCTTTGTACATGGAGATTGGGCGCTGGCCAACAGCGGCCCCGGTGGGCAATGCTGCGGTGTGCCGCACGAAATCAAGGTGTTGCGTGAGGCTGGCTGTTACGCCGACTTCACTTTTCCTTCGGCTCCTGATCCGTCACAACCCCGCCGCATTAACTCCCTTTATTATGTGCGTGACACCGGCTCACCCTCGACTCTCGATGAAGGGCCGCTGGTGCGTCTAAATACGCCGCCCCCAATCGACCACCTGCTGCTAGTGCAGGGTGTGCTGGCTCTGAACTGGCAACGAAGGAAGCTGGGGCTGGTGCCCCGAGTGGAGAACAGCGACCTCACAGAGGCGAATCCACCCACCGCCCAGCGGTTCCGCCTCTGGCTGAAGCATGCGCCGCGCGTTGCCGGGATGGAGCACTGGGCCTTTGTGAAGCTGCATAGCCACGGCGCCACTCCGGCGAACAGCAAAGTGTTCCTCGGCCAGCCCATGCACGACTTCCACCATCACCTTTGCAAGGAGTGGGCTACACAACAGGATAACGTACTACACTACGTCACAGCCCGTGAGATGGCGAACGTGATCCACGCGGTGGAAGCGGGAGCCACGGAATTCGATCCTTCCATGCTCGACTTCCGCTATCCGGCACCGGCGAGCGCACGATAGGTGCGCAGGTAGCCGGCAGCCATGGAGGCAATGGAAAACTGCGCCTCAACCCGCTGCCGGGCGAGCTGACCCTGCGAAGCGAGCGAGGCGGGATCAGCAAGGATGTTGAGCAAGGCATGAGTGAGGTGCGATGCATCGGGCAGTTCATAAAGATAGCCGCCATCGCCGTTGATCACCGCCTCGTTGTTGCCACAGGCCATGTGAGCAAGCACCGGCACGCCACAGGCCATCGCCTCTAGCACTGCATTGGAGAGGCCCTCCACTTCGGATGACGAGACTAGCAGGTCCATCGCCTGATAGCATGCCGCCATGTCCGATCTCATCCCCAGCCAGTGAATGCGGCCGGCGAAAGGATGCTCGCGCATGGCTTCGATGATTTTGTCTCGTTCCGGCCCCTGATCGCCCACCACTAGAAGATGTACTTGTGAGTGCTTTTCCATTACAGGTATGAGTGCCTGCAAAAGCATTAGGTGGCGCTTCAGTGCGACAAACCTTCCAACTATGCCTAAGGTAATCGTTTCACCGCAGAGATTAGCCACTGCTGATTTCGCTTTTGCCTTTATGGGGGCAGGGGAGAAGTGGTTGCTATCAACTCCGTTAGTAATCGCAATCATGCGTCGCGATTGCAAATGCATCGCTCTTAGCGCATCCAGCAAGCTTGAGGACACCGTATGAACGGTGTGGCAGCAGCGATAAAGCAGCCTGCGGGTGGCTAGGCGGCGG
>JAQGPI010000013.1 GCA_028293175.1 Verrucomicrobiaceae bacterium
CTTTGCCACCCACCGAATTCAGATTGAACAACTCTGTAACAATCGTTGTGTATGGGCACACATCCTCATGCTAGCGCGCCAGATCAAAGTCGAGTACACCCACCGGGTCCTGTTCACCAAGGACGCCTTTTCCTCCTTGAACACCACAGTGCGGGATGTGCTGGATCTCACTCACGACGGGCGCAAGCCAAAGGTCCTGGTGTTCATCGATGACCGCGTGGCCCTGGCCAATCCCCAGTTGGCGGATCAGGTGCAAAGCTATGCCGCAGCCCATGCGGACGCCTTCAACCTTACGGCGGAACCCTTCATCCTGCCCGGCGGCGAAGCCTGTAAAAACGAGTTCCGTCTGGTGGAGCAGTGCTGGAAGGCCATTAATGAGGCCGGGCTCGACCGCCATTCCTATGTCTTCGTGATCGGCGGCGGCGCGGTGCTGGATCTCGTCTGTTTTGCGGCCGCCACCGCCCATCGGGGCATCCGCCACATCCGCTTCCCCACCACCACGCTCAGCCAGGGCGATGGCGGTGTGGGCGTAAAAAACGGCGTCAATTACGTGGGCAAAAAAAACTGGGTCGGCTCCTTTGCCGTGCCTTATGCGGTGGTGAACGATTTCGCCTTCCTCGACACCCTGCCCGAGCGCGAGCGGCGCAACGGCATCATTGAGGCCATCAAGGTGGCGCTCATCCGCGATGCGGCTTTCTTCAACGAACTTGAAGCCATGGGCGATGCCCTCGCCCGGCTGGAATCCCCGGCCCTGGAGCGTCTAATCCAGCGCAGCGCCGAGCTGCACGTGGAGCACATCAGCACCGGTGGCGACCCTTTCGAAATGGGCAGCGCGCGTCCGCTGGATTTCGGTCATTGGGCCGCACACAAGCTGGAGCAGGTCTCGCAGTTCTCTGTCGCCCATGGCGAAGCTGTCGCTATCGGCATGGCCGTCGATCTTCTCTATTCGGTGAAGCGCGGCATCCTCCAGGCCTCCACCGCCGAGCGCATCATTTCGCTCATCGAGCGCATCGGTTTCGCCATCTATGCCCCGCATCTGTTGGAAAAGAATGCGCGCGGCGAGCTCACGATTCTAGCCGGATTGGAAGAATTTCGCGAGCATCTGGGCGGCGAACTGACCATCACGCTGGTGCCTGAAATCGGCAAGAAGCTGGAGGTGCATGAGATGGACCGGGAGCTGATCGTCGAAGCCGTGAAGGACCTGCGCGAACGCAACGCTGGCAAGCCTTTGCCTTTCGTTCAGCATCTGCTAGCGCATGGGGGCTGAGGAAGGAAGATGGTGGAAAGGAGCGTCTTCGCGCATTGCCAATGCCCACTCCCCCACGCTCTTCCGAGCGCAGCTACTTCCTCAAAGGGGCGGGACGCCCTGCCACTTTCCAACGGGTGCCGTGCCATGTGGAAAGGAGCGTCTTCGTGCATTGCCAATGCCTACTCCCCCACGCTCTTGCGAGCGCAGCTACTTCCTCAAAGGGGCGGGACGCCCCCGCCACTTTCTTCTGAAAGCCTTCGCGGAGCGGTGGCACCCAATGTAACCCTTTTGCATGAGCGCTCCCCGCTACCTGCTCATCGACGGTCACAGCATCATCCACGCCTGGCCGGAACTGCGCGCGCTGCACTTGCAGTCCGCACGACGTAACACTGCGCGCGACCTGTTATTGCAGCGGATGCGGCACTATCAGGACATGACGGATGAACGCGTGATCGTGGTCTTCGATGGCAACCAGTCGCGTACCAGCGAGGAACGCGAGCCGGGCGGCCTGCAAATCTTCTATGCCGATGCGGGCACCACAGCGGATACCATTATCGAGCGGCTAGTGGCAAAGTACGCGAAGCAATGCTCCATGCGCGCGGCCACGGCGGACGGGCTCATTCGCGAAACGGTAAGCGCCTTTGGCGGGCACTGGATCAGCCCGGAGACGCTGCGCACGATTTGCGATGATGCTGAGGGTGAGATGCGGAGAAGGATCACGAAGAGGTAGGTACCATCGTCCTCCCCTGTGTCCCGGGCAAAGTCAGGCTGCGACGAACTCACAGCCTGAAGATGACAACAATGTAAGGAACCGGGGAAAGAAGGGGGGGCGAAAAAAGGGCGAGCGCACCCCAGCGCTCGTTCACACACACCCAAAAAAAACACCATGAAAACAACAGTCTCACACGGCGTCTTCGCCCTTATGTTAGCGACAGCCGTCGCCGCCTCCGCGGCGACTTTCACTGTCTCGCCCACGTCCCCGGGAGTCTTCGATTCCAACAACACCGTCGGCGTGCCAGGAGATCCAGCTCCCGGCTTCCCCATCTCCAGCATCGCCTCCAACGGCGTTGCCAAGACGGACGCCTATTTCACCCCTGAAAGCCTCTTCGGACGGTCTGTGACCGTAGGTGAAGTGGCGCAAATCAGTTACTGGACCAAGACGGGCACCACCCACACCGCCAGTCCTTATGACTGGGCGCTGACCATCTACACCAAGCCTTATGCTGGGGATGTCTCCAGTGCCTCGTGGTATGGTGACCGGTATGGCGCTGAGCCCTATTTCTCCAGCAACCTCTCGGATCCGGCCAACACCTGGAACCTCTGGTCCACCAATGGCACCAGCAACCAGTTGCGCTTCTTCGAGTCAACAGCCGGCGCTCCCGGAGCCTCTTTCGGTACTTACACCGACCCGAACTGGTCCACGTTCAAAACCCAGACCGCGCTCTCGGGCCAGCCTCGTGCGAGCGAACAAATCCTGTTCTTCTCCTGGCAGACCGGCAGCGACTGGGCGGCGGGATTCAAAGGCCAGATTGACGGCGTGACCATCACTTTGACCGACGGCTCGGTAGCCAAGATCAACTTCGAAGCAGACGTCGTGGATGCTGATGGCGACGGCATCCCGGATGAGTTTGACCATTGCCCCAATTCCGACACTCGTCCGAAAGTCGACGTGAACGGCACCGAGGCGGGCCAGACCACCATCGCCAATACGGTTGATGATGAAGGCTGCACCATTCAGGACCTGGTCAACGCCCTAGCGGCGAAGGCGAAGAACCACGGTCAGTATGTGAGCGGAGTGACCAACCTGGCCAATCAGTTGAAGGCGGCAGGCACGATCACCAACGCGCAAAAGACGGAGATGACCACTGGCGCAGCCAAGTCGAAGAGCGGCAAATAACGGCGACTATCAGTACCATATCAGGAAGGGGGGGACCATTGAGGTCCCCCCTTTTTTGTTCAATACAAGCTGACTCTCCCTTGTTTACTTCAGCCAGCCCATGCTGCCCATCCATTCGCCGCAACGCGCTGGCCAATCATTCACAGGATTGCCGTCTTTGCGCATGCCGAAGCCGTGGCCGCCTTTGGTCATGATGTGCACTTCGGCGGGGATGTTGTGCTTCTTCAGTTCCATGTACAGCATCATGGCTTCGATGGGATTGGTCTTGTCATCATGGGCCACCAGGAAGAACGAGGGCGGCGCATCGGCGGGCACACTGAAGCCGGGGCGGAACTTCGTCTTGTCCGTCGCATCCAGGAAACCGCCGCCGTAAATCATCACCATGAAATCAGGCTTGGCATCGCCATCCATCTCTGGCTTCTGCGGGTAGGTGCGTTCGATGCGGTCAAAGCTCGCGTGCCCCGCCAGATTGCCACCGGCGGAGAAGCCCAGCAGGCCCACGCGCTTCGGATCGATGCCCCATTCGGCGGCGTGATGGCGCACCATGCCGATGGCACGCTGGGCATCCTGCACCGGCTTTTCATAGGAGGTGGGCTCCTCATTGGTCGGCGTGCGATAGGTGAGCAGCACACCGGTCACGCCCAGTGTGTTCAACCATTCGCAGACCAGCGTGCCTTCATGCTTGATGGAGAGAAAACGGAAACCGCCGCCAGGAGCCACTACCACCGCAGTGCCATTGGGCTTCTCGGGCTTGTAGATCGTGAGGGTAGGGTCCGTGATATTCGTGATCACACTCGGATTCGGCGCCTTGCCGTCCTTAGGAGCGGGCTTGATGATCATTTGCCCCGGAGGCCCCTCCGGCCAGAGCTTGAGGGTGAGCAGGGGCTCGGCGGCGAGGGAGGTCGATGCGGCGATCAGGGAGGCGAGGGCGAAAAACTTCATCGGGAACACCAACGCCGTGGTCTTGCGCAATCTTTGTCCATGTTGTCCTGGAGCTTAGCCTTGCATCTTCGCCCTCTCCGCCTAATGGGCCAGCAAGACCAGTCGCCCCCTTCATGTCCTCCCTCTCTGAATCCATGCCGCAGGTGGACAAGCCCGCAGTCTCTGCTGCCCGTCTTGTCATCTGGTGCGTGCTGACGGTGGCCGTGCCGGTCTTCGTCCTGAGCAAGGTCCTTACTGGCGTGGGCTTCAAGGCCGTTGTCTTCCGGTCCCTTGGCGACTCCGCCGTGCTGGATATAGGCCATGAAATCGCGGAACTCAGGGCCGCCAAACCCGACTACGTCGGCATTGGCAATTCCATGCTCTACACCCGGCTTGGCCGCACATCGGAGAAGATCAACGCTCTCACCGGCAAGAAGTTCTGCCTCATCGTGAAGGACGGCACCGCCAGCGCCGCCTGGTATCTGACGCTGAAGAACGTGGTGGTCGCGAGCGGAGTGAAACCCAAGGCAGTGT
>JAQGPI010000017.1 GCA_028293175.1 Verrucomicrobiaceae bacterium
CGCCTGTGCTGCTCATGGCTGGTACTGCACCGACATCACTGAATGGCGAGACCGGATTTGACTCCATCGCAGATGACTCCATCGATTCGGCGATTGATCTTACCGTGGACTTCGGTTTCCAACGTCCCGTCAGCATTGGCAACATGGTATTCTTTGACGCTAACAACAACGGTCACTACGATACAGGCGAGGGGGTGGCGAATGTACAGGTGCAGCTCTATTTTACCGACTCCACTCCTGGCTTCTCCGTGCCGGTTCGGTCCTCCCTTACCGATTCCTCGGGTCACTACCGTTTCGGCAGCCTGTCAGGCGGCAATTACTTCGTTTACATCCCGGCGACGCAGTTCGGCATGGGTCAACCTTTGTTCAACACCATGTCCATCCCGGGTACAGCAGCGGGAGGCACTGATGACAACGTGGGCGAAGACGGCCAGGACAGTGGGAACCCTTACGCCACCGGTATTCGCAGCGGCGATGTACTGCTGCAAGCCGGGAGTTGCCCCACCGGAGAGGGCGGCTATCAGGACGCTGGTGACAGCACCAATGATGTTGATAGCAACATGACCATCGATCTGGGCTTTACCAATCCTGATCTCACCAGGGTTGGTGTTGGCAATGCGGTGTTTACAGACCTCAATGGCAATGGCCGCTATGATGACGGTGAAGGGGTAAGTGGGGTCACTCTGCGCCTCTACCTTTCCACGGTTACCACGCCGACGGCGCAGAATGCCGTGGCCACCACGACGACCGACAGCGGTGGCGGCTACTACTTTGGAAACCTGAGCCCAGGCCGTTATTACATTGTCGTACTCGCCTCCAATTTCAGCGGCACGGGCAAGCTCCTCGGCCAGTTCTCGCTTCCTGGCCAGGGCGGTGACAACGATCTGGACGATGATCTGGATGAGAACGGTGATGACCCCGCTGATCCAACCATCAATGGCGTGCGTTCAACGGTTTTCAACCTTGTATCCGGCCTTCTGCCGACGGATTTTGACACCGAAATCGGCAAAGATACCTACACCGACGATGGTAACGATGCGAACAGCAACCTAACGATCGATTTTGGCTTTTATACGCCAGTAGGCGTCGGCAACCTGGTCTTTGTGGATGCGAACGGTAATGGCCGTGCGGACCTCGACGAAGGCGTAGGTGGGGTGACGGTGAAGCTCTACAAGATAGGTGATGATCCAGTCACCATGCCGGCTCGCGCAACGCTGGTCAGCAGCTCCGTGTCGGCCACTCTCGGCAGCTATATGTTCACCGGCCTGCAGCCCGGCAGTTATTTCCTGCACATTCCAACCACCATGTTTGCCTCTGGCGCGCCATTGGCGGGGAAGGTAAGCATGACAGGCGCTCAGGCGAATGGCGGCGATGATTTCACGAGCGAGGATGGCATTGATCCCATGGACATTATTACCCAAGGAATCAGTACCACAGTGTTCACTCTCCGCCCTGGTTCGATGCCTTCCAGCACAGCGGAAAATGGTCTGTATGGCAGCGCTGATAATGCCGCCCAGTATGGCGATAAAAATTATGACCTTACCTGGGACTTCGGCTTCATCAGCAACGTGAAGGTGGGCAACTTGGTCTTCCGCGACCTGGACTCCGACGGTAAGTACACAAATGGCGTGGATGCTGGGGTCTCGGGGGTGACGGTGCAGCTTTATCGGCAGGATACGACGAACGCCACTCCCACACTCGTGGGCACAACCACTACTGACAGCTTGGGCCGCTACTTTTTCAGCGTGCCGCCTGGCTCTTACTTTGTGAAGATTCCGACGACCATGTTCCAATCCGGCGCGCCGCTAGCTCATACTCAGTCCACTCTCTTGAATGCTAAAGGCGATGATGATGTAGGACAGGATGCTACGAGTGGTGACAGTCCTCTGGTGGATGGTGCGAAGACCGCCGTCTTAGTGCTCGCCGGAGGCACCATGCCTACGTCTGCCACCGGCGAGACGGGCTATGATTCTGCCAGTGATAACGTGACGGATTCAGAATCCAACCTCACCGTCGATCTTGGTTTTAAGCCGCTGCCGCTCGGTGTGGGAAATCTGGTGTTCCGCGACAGCAATGCTAATGGCTTCTATGACACGGGCGACTTTGGTCTGGGCGGTGTCACACTGCGTTTGTTTGCCGAGGGATCTGATCCGTTGACGGCTGCACCGGTGGCTGAAGCCACTACCAAAAGCGACGGCTCCTATCTGCTTACGACCTATGCGGGGGGAAGTTACTTCGTGCATGTTACCACGGCGAATTTTGCCACGGGCGCGCCGCTGGTGGGACTCGCTTCATCCCCGGGGTTCAGCTCAGGCAGTGGTGATGACAACGCCAATGAAAACGGCATTGATACAGCAACCCCATCCGTCACCGGTATCAACTCCGCGACCTTCACCCTATCCTATGGCACAGCGCCCGCCGATGCGGCTACGGAGACCGGCTTCAATGCCGCCTCTGATAATGCGGCCGAGGCGGATACGAACCTGACGGTCGACTTTGGTTTCCGTGTACCAGCCGTGGGCGCGCCGCTCGCGGGCAAAGTGCGCCGTGATCTTACTGGTACTGGTGTGGCCGCTGATACAAGCCCTGCACTGGGCGGGGTGGAGATCACTCTCTACACAGATGCGGAAGGCGCAGGCAATACGGATACGACCAGCCTGACAGCAGTGCGCACTACCAGCACAGCTCTGGACGGCTCCTATACTTTCGACGGTCTCACCCAAGGCACTTATGTGGTGGTGCAGACGGCTCTTCCTGGTGCAATTCCCACAGCGGCAGCCGGCGGTGCCGAGCCTGATCGCACGGCCGTGGCCATTCAAAACAACGCTGGAGTGGGCGGTGTGGATTTCCTGCAAAGCCTGTCTCCGGACAGCTTCTCTCAATGGCAGACCCAGAACATCCAGCACGGCACCACGGGCGCGAATGACAATCCAGATGGTGATCTCTATGACAATCTCCTGAGCTATGCTTTGGGTCTGGATGGCACCGGTGTTCGCACAATCGCACCCTTCAAACTGGAAGTGAACTCCCTAACTGGCGATATTGATGCGGTGCTCGCTCGCCGTTCAGGCGGCCACAGCGATGTCACTTATATTCTGGAAGGCAGTGTATCAGGCATTGCTTCATCCACCTGGGCGCGCCTCGCTATCGTTCCCTCAGTGGAGACGAGTAATGATGGCTCTGAGGCCGTCCGCTATCCTGCGATCAATGCACAACAAGTCTTCGCCGGCGTCACACTCGGCTATGTGCGCTTGAAAGTGGTGCTCGATGCGGATCACAACGGCCTGCCGGACAGCACATCTGTTTCGCCGGTATATGCATTCAACTGGCTTTCGTTGCCTGCTGCTCAAACGACCTTCTCAATGCCGTTGCTAAAAAACGAGGTCTTCGGCGGCACCATCCTTTCGGTCGTCGATGGTTCCCTTTCAGTCGCTTCCAGCGGCACTAAGGAAGCGCTTGAGCCAGGACGCTCCTATTTCGGAGAGGTGATGGATGGACCCCACGAAGGTGAACGTTATGAACTGGATGAAATTGCTACTTCGGGAGCTGTCATTGTGCTTGAGACGCCGCCGCAGATTCCCGTCAATCTTGTGGGAGCTCGTTTCGTGGTGCGCCCGCATTGGACACTGAACGAAGTGTTGCCTGCGAACCGCTTCCATGCTGACCGCTCTGCCAGCTCCGCGGATCGCGTCATGTTTTTCGAGAATGGCGCCTACAAGATTCATTGGGTGCTGGCTACCGCGAACGGACCGCGCTGGGTTGCGGATGGCGATGCATCATTGAAAAACACCGGCTCCACTCGCCTCATTGGCCCGTCAACTGGGTTGCTGGTGCAGGCTCGTACAACAGCGGTGACGATGCCACTGGTGGGCCAAGTGCGCTCGAACGCCTTCGCTGTTACTCTCAACGCTGGACCGCAATTGGTGGGCACTGGCTGGCCAGTACCGCAGAGTCCCGCATCGCGCGGAATGACGGCCGTCAATGGCTTTGCCTCAGGCGATTATATCCGCCTCTGGTCGGGCGACATGTCTATCGGTTCGACCGGTTACCTGGGTAATGTATTGATTTCGGTCAGCACCTGGGCGCGTGAAGACGACGTGACTCGTGCAAGTGTGAGTGATACACCGATATTCGGGGCCTTCCATGCCGCTTTCATCGGACCGGGGCGGGCGATTGCCTGGTGGAAGCAGCCTCGTCCGGCCTTCTAAATCCTTCTTTGCGTAACCGGAGAAGGTGAAGATAAATTCTTTATTGCTATTGGACGAGAGGGAAGCCCTGGAAGCTTATGTGATTCGGGTTCTCAAAACTCCGGCGCCACAGAGTTAACATACACTCAACGCCCGTATTTGCTCGATGAAGCCATCCCCACGGCTGCAAGGCGTTGTAGTATTCGACTTGTCACCCTGCGCCTTGCCCATCATGCTGCGGCATGAAACGATACCTTGCCCTGTTGCTGCTGGCCGGTTCGACCGTCATAGTGAATGCGGACCCGATCGTACGGTCGCCGGAAGTGCCTTCGGCCACGCCCTGGAATCTGGACAAGCTCAGCGAGCCGCCCCAATTTCAGTGGCTGGAAAAGGAGCCTGCCGTTAAGGCCTTGCAGTATGAAGGCGAGCCGTTCAATGGCAAACCCACGCATGTATTTGCCTACTATGCTACGCCGGGAATGATCAACGGTGAAAAGGATGCCAAAGGGCCCTGGCCCGCTGTGGTGCTGGTGCATGGCGGCGGGGGCACGGCCTTCATAGAGTGGGTGGAACTGTGGGCGAAGCGTGGCTACGTGGCGATCGCCATGGATCTGAGCGGAATGAAACCTGCTCGTGGTGTGCCTGAAGATCTCAAAAAACGTGTGCGTCTGCCGGATGGCGGTCCGGACCAGGGACATCCGGCGAAGTTTGAAACCATCGCGACGGAGGATGTGACCGATGACTGGAGCTACCACGCGGTGGCTAACGTGATCCTGGCTCA
>JAQGPI010000029.1 GCA_028293175.1 Verrucomicrobiaceae bacterium
TCACCGTTCGCAAGGAAGCGGAGGCGGCTCTGCATGCAAGCGAACAACGGTTTCGCACTGCCGTGGGAATTGTCAGCAGCTTGATTTGGACCAACACTGCGGAGGGCCGAATGGAAGGGGAGCAGCCAGGATGGAGCCATTTCACGGGACAATCGCCTGCTGAATATGAGGGGTACGGATGGGCAGCCGCAGTGCATCCCGATGATGCCCAGCCCAGCCTCGAGGCTTGGCAAAAGGCAGTGGCGGAAAAGCGGGTATTCGAGTTCGAGCACCGAGTACGCCGCCACGACGGCGTATGGCGCTTATGCGCGATCCGGGCCATACCACTTTTCAATGACGACGGCAGCATACGGGAATGGCTGGGAGTGCATACCGACATCACGGAGCGCCGACGAACAGAAAAAAATGCCACGTTCCTGGCTGAAGTTAGCCAGGACTTGGCTTCGATAACGGGCCTGGATCACTTGATGGAAACCGTGGGTGCGAAGATCAGCGCGCATTTTGGCCTTTCTCTCTGTACTTTTGTTGAGGTCAATGATGCGGCAGGGGAAGTGAGGGTGACCCACGACTGGCATCGTGAGGATGTACCAAGCGTTGTAGGTTTTTACAGTCTGAGGGATTATTTGACTGAGGACTTCCAGCTCCAGGGCCGTGCCGGAAAACCCTTCGTAGTCAATGACGTTGCGACTGACCCACGCACCAGTTCCAGCGCTTACGCGGCAATGAAGATCCATTCGTTCGTCTGTGTGCCGTTGGTTCAGGACGGCGAATGGCGCTTCGAACTGTGCATCTACCATTCTGAACCTCACGAGTGGCTGGATGAGGAAATTACCCTGGCATCTGAATTAACAGCCCGCGTCTGGGCGCGATTGGAAAGGCTCCGGATTGAAGCGGCACTTGCAGATAGAGTGGCGGAGCTCGCCCAGGCCGACCAAAACAAGGACGAATTTCTTGCCATGCTGGCGCACGAGCTTCGCAATCCCATCGCATCGATTTCCAATGCCGTTTCTTTGCTTAAAAGCTCTTCAGACAGCGAAAGCCGTGATTGGGGCCTTCGCGTCATGGAACGCCAGACTCATCAGCTCGCCACTTTGGTAGATGACTTGCTCGACGTTTCCCGCATCACCACCGGCAAGATACGGCTGCGCAGGGAGATTATTGACCTCGCCACCATTCTCGACCGCGCGTGCGAGACCGTGGGAGCCCAGGTCAAGGCCCGCCATCACGAGATGATCTCTGATTACAGCCGTGGCACTCTATGGGTGGATGCAGATCCCACTCGACTTGAGCAGGTCGTGCTTAATTTGTTAAGCAATGCGGTAAAATACACGCCCAATGAAGGCACTATCAGGCTTTCAAGCGCCCGGCAATCGGATAAAATCACGGTCACCATCGAAGACAATGGCATCGGGATCGGAGCCGAAAAGCTACCTGAGATTTTTGAGCTTTTCTCGCAGGGCGAGAGGGCAATCGACAGAAGCGAAGGCGGACTTGGTATTGGCCTCACCATTGTCCAGAAGCTCGTGGATATGCACGGCGGAACCGTCGAGGCCCATAGCGAGGGCCTGGGCCTCGGCAGCAGGTTTACCGTGACCTTGCACGCCGTAGATGCGCCAGAAAACATCTCCGTCGAGACAGGTTTGCCGGTCGATTTAACGGCCCCCCGTGGGCTTCGCGTTCTGGTGGTGGACGACAATATTGACTCGGCGCATGGCCTTCAGCGTTTGCTTGCCCGCTCCGGTCATCGCGTCACCCTGGCCTTTGACGGAATCCAAGCCTTGAACCAGGCCAAGGAGACCTCACCGGAAGCGGTCATTCTTGATATCGGATTGCCGGGCATGGATGGCTTCGAAGTGGTGAAGCAGTTGAGAAATGAAGTTTGTTGTTCCGCGTCCCTCATCATCGCTTTAACGGGTTATGGACAGGAAGAGGACCGACAGCGGGCCTTTAATGCGGGTTTCGATCATCACTTGGTGAAGCCAGTGGATATGAAGGTGCTTAAACGCCTGCTTTGTGATGTGGTGGAAAACTCATGAAATAATGTAACAATCGCACCGCCGGTTTTTGCCTTGACAACGCTTTTACGTGGGCGCTGCGCCCCCAGCAATGGGTAGAATTACCCATTGCTGCTATCCCCTTTTTCACTCACAAAGCCAATATGCGTCTTGCCGATTTCATACCAAAGCACATGGAGAAAATCCTGACGGAGTGGGAGGCATTCGCCGCCACCCTACTTCCGGCGGCAGGGGACATGACATCGCTAGCACTGCGTGACCATGCCCAGCTTATTCTGGAAGCTGTCGTCACCGACCTCGGTACCTTTCAAAGCAAAAAGGCGCAGTCGGAAAAATCTAAGGGATTGGCACCACAAGTAGCGGGCGCGGCTGAAACCGCAGCCCAGACCCACGCCGTCCTGCGAGCGGGTAGCGGCTTTGATATCAACCAGCTCGTCGCAGAGTACCGCGCACTTCGCGCCAGCGTCCTGGAGTTGTGGATGGACAACGGTGCGCTCGAAACAAGTGGCGTGGAGGACATCATTCGGTTCAACGAGGCAATCGACCAGGCGATTGCCGAATCGGTCGGTCACTTCCACCGCAGTGTGGATCGGTACCGCAACCTGCTGCTGGGGATGCTCGGGCACGATATGCGAAGCCCGCTGAACGCCATTCAGCTCACGGCATCCTACCTGAACTCGCTTGACGCAGGCGAGGAGGTCTCGGAGTCCGCAGCCCGGGTCATGCGCAGCGGTGCTTCCATGCAGGCCCTGCTCGATGATCTGGTGGATTTTAACCGGCTTTCCCTTGGGCTGGGACTCAAAGTGGTTGCCTCCGAAATCGACCTTGCGCCCGTAGTCGCTTGCGAGCTGGAACAATTGCGCGCCGCGAATCCTCATTACCAGATCGAAATGACAACCAGCCCGGACACCCGGGGGCGGTGCGATGCCCTGCGAATTCAGCAACTGCTTCGCAACCTTGTCTCAAATGCGATCAACTACGGTTCACGAGACAAGCCGGTCCGCGTCAACCTGCGCTGCGAGGAGGCGCATATCTGCCTGGAAGTCATCAATTGGGGGCCCCCCATTGATTCCTCCGACCTTGCAAGGATCTTTGATCCCCTGGAAAGGGCGGGTGCAAAACAGGAGGACCGGAATGCGAAGGAGGGGCTCGGCCTCGGGCTTTTCATCGTCCGTGAAATCGCCAAGGCGCATGAGGGTGCGGTTGAGGTGCATTCAGAACTCGGGGAGACCACCTTTGCCGTGCGCCTGCCGCGCCATGCTACTGCATAGTCTGATCCTTCAAGCACTATTACACTCTTTGAAGACTACGGGCCTTTCATGGACTTGCATGAACCTATCCCGCCAATAATTTTTCTTTCATCACTTGCCAGTGTGACGCTGGATCAAGGTCACCCTCGGCGAACGGGCGGCGAGTGTACGCGTCTAATCATCGGCTGGGCCATGTTCATGTGGCGGCAGCGTGACAACTTCGGAAAGTACATTAAACGGTTTGAGCGCGTGCTAGAGCTTGACCCCCAAAACTAACGGATTGACGAGTGGTGGCTTTTGACTCATTTCCTGCAATCTCCGACTGTCACATTAGGAGATTTGCCATGAATACACCGCTATACGTTGTTGGTCAGAAGGTTCGTCGCAAAGACAGTGCTGCCTGTGAAGAAGGTTCTGGCCATGAAATGACTATTCAATGCCTTGTACCGCCAGGTGTGTACCGTGGGCCCGGCGGGCAGGATTGCGCCGGTTGTCGCTATGTCGCCCAATGGGAAAGCCCCGAGGGCGGCATGACCATGGGCAATTTTGCCGAGGAAGACTTGGAAGCTGTGACGGAGGTCCGGTGAAAAGCATAAGCCCTGGTCGTTCTCCTCTGCATGACGGTGATACGGTCACGTCCTGCCTTCGGTTGATCTGAGTCCTTGGCTAAGCTCATCGGCTGTGCGATGGCCCGTTTAAGCGGTGGCAACGCCGCAAATTCGGCAAAGCACTTGGATCTGCGACACGTTGACGGGCTACCGTCGGAGGTTCTTCCGTGCCACTTCCAACAATTTAACTTTTCCTTCAGATGGGGGCACTACAGTTTTGGCCAGAGCGACGACAATGCCAATGATCGACGTGTTGATGTTCGCATACTCCTTCTCGAGTTCACTTTCAGCGTACTGCAAATCTACGGCAGACCACTGGTAACGGGGCGGTTCCGAGGAGGTGGGCATGCCCGGGAGACTGAAGCGCAGCAAGCTGTTGTCAAGCCTATGAGGCTCAAGCGTTGGGAGCGTGACAATTCGGCTAATCGCAAGGCCGGAAATGAGTGCTGCCGCGTAGAGCCTGAAACACGCAATGGAGAAGGGTCAGAAATTACATTCGGGGCAGGCCGTCAAGGTGCAAAGCCCGTCGCGCTTCCTGGGCCGTTATGTGGTCATGGGAAAGGCTTTCCTGAGTGATGACCATCCACTGAGTGAGGCGCATCCGGGCGAGGTCCTTTATCTGCTTGAGCGCAATGGCGTGGAGATGATCTATCCCGAGAGCTCGCTCACCCCTCTGCCCGTCGAAGTGTGGACGTCGCATTTCGTACCCTTGACCGATTTATGATTTTTTGAGCGTTCGCTCCTCATTCCCGGCTACATTCATTTTCGGTTCCGTCGAGCAGGGTTGGCCTCTAGACAACGATAATCCACGGCCGCCCGGATTCCTTTCCGCTGCTCAGTAGGGATGAATTTGATGGCGGATTTTCCCGTCAGAGAAGGGCCAAAAAAGAGCTGCGGCTGACATTTTTTTAGCAACCCGTTCAAGCTTCTTGCGTTTTTCTGTCAAACCTCATGAAGCTTCAAGTCCCTCTTTTTGATCACGCCCTTGTTCTTCCCACAGCGGTGCTCGCAATGGGCGCAGCTCTTGTTAGCACCGTTTCAGCCGCCTCCGCCCCTCTGGCCTACTATCCAGGGGAGTTCTCGATGGCAGACTCCAGCGGCAACGGCCACAATGGCACCGGCACCGTCACTTATGCCACCGGCAAGAGGTTTGTGGGCTTCCATTTGAGCAGTGCTTCGAGCCACCACCTGGATTTCTCCGATGGCTGGTTTGACTCCCAGAACTTCTCTTTCGATCTGTGGGTGAGGGACAACTCGACAGCTGGTTCGCCGCAGGCGGATGGGGCCGTGCTGGCCACTCATCTCAGCAGCCTGGACCCGATTTGGAAGATCAGCTACAGCGCCAGTGGCGGCACTTACGTGTACGAAGGCGGCGACCTTTCTGCGCCGCTCAGCTTTGTCATCAGCCGGGGTGCCTGGCATCACCTGGCCGTCACCCGCAACGGCACCAGCCGCGTCACCACCGTTTATCTCGATGGCGCGATGGTGGCGCAGGCCACCGGCACGGGAGACATCAACTACGACTTCGCCAGTTTCATGCGTTTCGGTTCCGGCAAAAACCTGCCCGTGAGCCTGGATTGCGACATGGATGAAATTCGCTTCTATGACCGCGCCCTCACCGCTGCCGAAGTCGTGGCAGCAGCCGCCGATTATGATGCGGTGCGCGACTTTACCTTTGATGCCAACTCAGAAGCACAGCTTTGGCAGTACGGCTTCACCGGCACGGACGGCTCAGGGTTCACCGATTACACGGAAAAGGACTCTGGCACCGCGCCGTTCAAGCAATGGCAGCGCGCAGCCTCCGACATGGCCGTAGTGGCCAGCACCTCCGGTCAGGCGGCGAGCTACAATGCCACTACCTCACTGCCACCGGATGAGCTGGGCCTGCTGCCCGGCAGTGATGGCCGCAAGAGCGTGGTGCGCTGGCTGGCCCCGTCTTCCGGCACCTTCCAGGTGACCGGCCAGTTTGAAGGCATTGAAAGCACGGGCACCAGTTCCGATGTGTCCATCGTGCAGAATGGCGATGCGGCCCATCCCCTGCTGTTCCAGCCGGGGGACAGTTCCGGGGCCAATGAAATCAACGGCCTGGGCAGCGTGAAGACCTTTGCCATCACCGTCAGTGCCGCCGCTGGCGACACCCTAGATTTCCGTGTCGGTTGGGGCGGCAACAGCCAGTCCGACCATGACGCCACGGGGCTGAAGGCGAGGATCACACAGACCTCCACCTCCCAGGCTGCGCCCACCGTGCAGTTCTCCGCCACCGGCCCCTCGGGCGATGGCGCGCCGATCCTCTTCGCTGCCACCACCGCCTCCGGGTGGAACGTGCGCGTGCAGTCCAGCACCACGCCCAATTCGGAGGCGAGCTGGAAGGATCTGGCCGATGGGAATGGCGGAGCGATGGCGGAAGACAGTCAGTCCCACGGCCATTACTCGCTCAATACCAATGCCTATACCGCAGGCACGGGCATCAGCTTCCGCGCGGTGGTATCCAAGACGGGCGAACCCGATGTGCTGTCCCCGCCGCTCGGGCCTTTCAGCCTGCATCAGGCGGTGCTCGGAATCTCCGCCACCCAGGCCTCCACTTCCGACTGGGCGCGCGGTGCCACGGCCTACATCGACGACTACCTCATCTACAAGCTCACTTTCCAAAACAGCGGCGACATCCCCGCCAAGGCCCTCCGCGTGCGCACCCAGGTGCCCAAGCATCTGCACGCCAGCCTGCCCATCGCCTTTTCCACGACGCTCAACAGCCGCACGGTGACCCTCACCAGCGGCGACACCTCCCTGTTGGCCGTGGGCGGCAGCTTCAATGGCGGCAACAACCTGATCCCAGGCGCGGCCACGATCACTGAGATCACCGATGCCACCCATTTGAAGATCTCGCAGAACGCCACTGCCACCGGCAAGGGCACCAGCACAGTGGTTTACGGTGCCCTTGCCGTACCCTTCGAGGCCAAAGACCTCTCCATCAGCGCCGGTGGCACCTACATGGCGGGCCCCGGTGCCAATGAGGCCAGCATCGTGTGGGATGTGGGTGATCTGCCCGGCGCTCCCGGTTTCACCTATTCGCAGTACGTCAGCTTTGCCATCCACCTCACGGGCAAGGTGCGCACGGAGCAGAGCATCGTGCTGCCGAATGACTACACCGTGTTCAGCACCTCCTCACCGCCCCAGCCGTTCAATGGCACCACCGGCTTTCTCAGCCATGCGGCCAATGTCGAGTGCCAGATCAATGGCTCCATCTCCTTCACCCTCGTGCCGCAGAGCAAGACCGTGGCACCGGGTGGCCTGATGACCTACGTGTTCACGCTCACCAATCGAGGTTCCACCGTGGCCAAGACTCCGGTGGCCGTAGTGACGGTGCCGGATCACACCCGCTTCGCCGCCAGCTATCCGCCCTCCACCACTCCCGGCGTGAAGTACGTCGGCACGGGCGCTTTCTCCGCCGCGAACTACAAGCAAGTGTACGTCACGGGCCAGACAGCGCCGCAGGTGGTGATGACCTTCCCCGATCTCGCCGCCCATGCGATCGCCAAGGTGTACGTCACCTTCCAGGCCCAGTGGACTGATCCTGCGGACGTCGCGAAGATCAGCTCCATCAGCTACGCCGCCACTTTCTTCGACCCTGCGGTGCCAAAGCCGGTCTCCGCCCTGGCTCAGTTCCAGGCCCTGTTCAAGGCGGCAGGCACCACGCCCTCCACCGCCGGAACGACAAACTTTCTGGCGCTGGCGACAGATCCTTCCCATAAAATTGCCCGCAGCCAAAACCAGTCCGGCATGGTTGAAGTAGCCCTCCAGGGCAGCCTTGATGGCCAGCCGCTACCTGGCGTCTTCAAACAGATCAGCAGCACCTCGGCCAGCCTTCAGGAAGATGAGATCGACGGCACCGTCAACATTGCCAAGGCGGGCGACAAGGTTTCCTTCATCCTGGGACTGGTCAATCTAGGCGACTCGCCTGCCGACGAGGTCTTTGTGCAGGACTCGGTTCTGGAGCGCTGCCATTACCTGCCCCTTTCGGCGGTGGTGCTGGCGGGTGGCACCAAGAGCAAGGCGGGGAGCAAACTGGTCGCCCGGCTGGATGGCGATGGCCGCCATGTACGCTTCGAAGGCCTGCACCTTGAGCCCCACGACGTGTTGTCCGTTCTCTACACAGTAACCGTGGATAGCGGACCTTCGGCTCCGCCCGTGGGCGATTACCTCGCAGTAGGTCCTTGCAACATTGGCTCCGGCAGTTCGCCGCACACCTATGTCGGATTAGTGGCTACCGATGCGGTCAAGGTCGTCTCACCGCCCAGGTTCGCCCAGCCGGAGGTGCATGTGATGGTGCCCAGGCCCCAGGTGAGCGCCAATGTGACAACCACCGCCAGCACGCTTACGGCCCTCTACAAAAAGACGCCTAGCGCCGTACCTTTGACGGATACCAAGAACGCCGCTTCCTACATCCCCGGGGTCGAGCGCTACTACATCCATTTCTCCAACGTCGGGGACCTCACGGCCACGAATGTGAAAGTGGAGTTCCCTGTGCCCGCCCACACGACATTTTACCGCGCTTCCTGGGTGAAGCTGACAACGAACACCTCGCCGGGATCGTACGGCGACATGCCCGGCACCCTCATTGCCAACCCTCTGGGCGGCAGCATCACCCCGGCTGCCGTTGGTCCTGGTGCGAAGGTGACCTTTGCCCTCACCTCCTTGAAGCCCAAACTGAACCAGGACGTGATGGTGGAAGTGATCGTCAACCCGGATGCGGTGAACACCGCCGTGTCCCAGATTGGTGATCCCGCTTCCCAGACTATCGTCATCTCCGCCACCAATGCCGCTGCTGCCTCGCTGCGCACCACCGGCCCTCGCCCGAGCGATTCCTCCCCAGACAGCTTTGCGATCAAAATACCGGCTCACGGTGTGGAGGCTCCCAATGTGCCCAAGGTGGGTCTGGTCCAGACTGTTTCCACCGGCTATGCAAGGCCCGGGGATCAGTTCACCGTCACCCTCACGGTGGCAAACAAAGGTGACCTCGGCTGCCATCCCATTGTGGAATACCGCATTCCAGACAATGCCAAGTTCATCTCTGCAGATGCCGGGCAGAGCTACGTCCTGCTACCGGCGACTAACGGCCCTGGCAATCTGGTGCAGGCCGTGCTCGCCTCCAATAACGGGTCTGTCTCCCAAAGCGATCAAACGCCGCTTTTGCCTCATACCGCCGCCGCTCTGACCATCACCCTGGAGGCGACCGGTGCAGCGCCCGGAGTCGTCATCCACGATAGCTCCAAAGTGACCGTCGATTATGTGGGGCCCATTTTCGCCCGAGCTAGTGCCACCAAGATCGTCACCCCTGCGGAGTTCGCTTCGCTCCAGCCCGCCTGTCTCACCACGATCACGGGGATCAGCTACTCCGCCTTGAACAATGGCGCGGTGCTCATTGATATCGGCGGCGGCAATATTGTCGCACAGGGCGCTGGCAATATTGTCGCACAGGGCGCTGGCAACATTATTGCCCAGGGTGCCGGGAACATCGTGCCTCAGGGCGCAGGCAATATTGTCGCCGCAGGCGCAGGCAACCTTATCGCCATTCGAGCGGCCCCTGGGCTGAATCCCCAGTCGGTTTCCAGCCTGCTTGCTAACGGTTCGGCGGCATTGCTCTCGCAGAAGCTGGGCAATCTGTTTGTGATCGAGGAGACCGTGATCGTGGCAGCGGGGGCTGGCAATATGGTCGCTGCGGGGGGTGGCAATATTGTGGCTGCGGGCGCTGGCAATATTGCGGCTGCGGGCGGTGGCAACATCGTCGCTGCTGGCGCAGGCAACATCGTGGCTGCTGGCGCAGGCAACATCGTGGCTGCTGGCGCTGGCAACATCGTGGCTGCGGGCGCTGGCAACATCGTCGCTGCGGGCGCAGGCAACATCGTCGCTGCTGGCGCAGGCAACATCGTCGCTGCTGGCGCTGGTAACATTCTGAGTTCGTCGGCAACGGGTGGTGCCACTTTCATTAGCGCTGGTGCTGCGATTGTTGCGGCGGGCGGCAGCAACCTCGTAGCTCAGGGTGGCGGCAACTAGGCGCTCCTCTAGTCTGTGTGCTCTTTCGCCAAGCTAAGTGCTGCACCGTGGCCTTCAAAGCTGGTCGCGGTGGGCACGGTGACCTCTCCCTTCCGGAATGACCTTCGCGCCGGGCAGTACCGGAATTTGAGCGGCATTTCCACGGCCGCAGGCAGTTTCACCGTTGCCGCGACCACCCCGGAGAGGGTCGGAGCCTCGGGTCGCAGGCCTACACTGTGGTGATCAATCCCGCCGTTCCCATCGCCACCGTGACCTTACCTAACTGGACTCATCATGGCCACTTGGACGAAGTACGAAAGGTTCCTCAGAAGGGCGGGTCAAGATAATTGCCGCTCAAACGGCACGCTGGGCCAGGATCAAGAAGGCAAGAAGCAGGCGAAATGATCGCTTGCTCCTGGGAGGCACGCATTCTTGATGCCCATCCAACGTCGAGAGGGGTTCGCGTTTCCGGTAGCCCCCCCTTGAACCCGCACCCATAGGGGTTGAAGCGGGGTCTACCGGAAACGCGAATCATCTGGAACGACGATACCGCGAGAGCAGGCCTCCCCACGTTCTGGCCTGCCAAGGGCGGTACCAGCTAATCGTCTTTGCCCCGTCGCGCCACACACGGCTTCTAAAACTTTGAGCCGCTTCACCCAACCTCGTGCCGCCAGGTCCGCCGAAGAGGAAACCTAGTTTATCCAAAGCAGAGTAAAGATACCCCCATACATCTGCCATAGTATGTGACCTCTATCGGCCCCCATTGGGACCTCTGCGCGCCACTTCCATGCGGCTCTTAGCAAGCGGCAGCACTTCCTCCTTCAGCCTGCCTTCGGCTTTCTCTAACTGGGCGATGGCTGCCTCCAACAGCGGCACGGCCTCGCCGGGGCGGCCTTGAGAAATGAGTAACTGAGCAAGACCGCTGGTGTCCCCCCACCGCTGTTTGTCTTCGGGCCGGAACTCCGCCAGGAGGGCGATAAGCTGCCTCTGATAATTTTCCGCCTCCGCGTATCGTTCCGCCTTGCGCAGCAGCTCCAGATGACCGCGCAGAACCGGCTCCGCAGTAATCCGGAGCCCACCTTCGGGTTTCTGCAGTCGCTTCAGCCAGTCCAAATTTATCTGCTCCGCCTCCTGGCGGCCGCCTGCCGCCACTAGAGTTTGGGAGTAAAGTTTGACCAGGGTGGTGGTGCGCAGGTCATCTCCTTTCAGGCCAGATTGGTAGGCGGACAACGTGAGCTTCAGCACCTCCGCCAGGGCCAGAAAATCCTTGCTCCTTTGCCGCAATCTGATCACCAGGGCCAGGCAGCGCTGTGTGGGTCGCACCACCGGGCTGGCGGAAGCGAAGAAGACCGCCAAACCCTGGGTGCCTGTGGTGGCGGCCTCTTCGAGTCCGCCCTGCGCCTCACACATCTCTGCATGGTTCAGCAGCACGCGGCCGGTCAGGTAGCTTTTGGGCCCCAACTCCTTCAGCGCCATAGTGACATTTTGGCGGCCCACTTCCAGCGCTTCCGCCTTACGGCCCGCACTGTTGAGCGCCAGCGCGTAATCCAGCCGATACAGGAGGGTGGCGTTTTTCTCGTACGCGGCGGCCTTTTTGTCCACCATGGCCAAGGCCTGTGCCAGCAGATCCGCGGCCTGTTCATGACTGCCCGTGAAGTTGAGGCTGCGGCCGAGCTGATAGGCTGCATGCACGGTTTTGGGATTTTCCGCCCCCAGACGCCCAAGATACCACTCATAAGCACTTTTTAGGCCGGGCATCGCCTCCAGTCGCGTACGGGTTTGGACTGCCTTTTCCTTGGCGAGCGCGAAACGCAGATCCCACAGCTCCATTTCGTCGATCCCCGGCAGCGATTCCGCCAAAGCCAACGCCTCCTGGCGTACCAAAATCGCCTGGGCTTCGGGTGCCGCATCTGCCAGCTTGGACAGCAACCGGACTTTGCGTAGCGGGTCACCGCTGTAGGTGCGTACCTGCTCCAGCAGGTGTGTCAGAAGAGTATGGCGGTCGAGCGCCGCGTCTTCATACTCGGTCGCCAGATTTCCCAGCGTTCCCAGCATCAAGTCCGTCGCCGCATCGGCGTCGGCAAGCTGCCATTCGGCCGCATGTTGAGCCCGTTTCGCGACCATGGCCTGCCAAACTGATACCGTGGTGCCTACGATCATTGAGGTGCTGGTCAGCACAATTGCGCATGCGGCGGCCTTGTGTCGGCGCACCCATTTCCAGAAGCGCTCGTGGCTCGTCACCTGACGCAGGCGGATGGGATCCCCGCAGCGCCAGCGCTCAAGTTCTTCCGCCAAGTAACCGGCACTTGGGGGCCTCCGTGCGGGATCTTTTTCAAGACAACGGGCTACAATGGTGGCCAGATCCCGGTCGTGGATGACACTGCTGGCAACTTTGCCGGAAAGACTCGTACTCATCGAAGTCCCCAGAGACGCCCTGTGCCTTTCGGTGGTGAAGGGCTCGGCCTCCGAATCCACGACCTTGCGCAAAACCTCCGGTGCGGTGTCGCCAATGAAAGGCAATCGGGCAGTCAGGAGCTGATATAAGATCACTCCCAGCGCCCACACATCGCTGGCGGTGGTGATCTCGCGGGAGCGCCCTGCCGCCTGCTCCGGGCTCATGTAATGTGGAGTGCCGAGCTGGGCCTGGGAGCGGGTGAGTTGAGTGTCGGAATCCAGCATCTTGGCCAGGCCGAAGTCGGTGAGCTGGGGCTCGCCATCCTCTTCCACCAGAATGTTTGCAGGTTTCAAGTCCCGGTGCAGAATGCCCCGCTCGTGAGCGTGCTGCACCGCCCGTGCCACCTTGATCATCAGCTGCACCGCCTGTGCCGCCGGGATCGTTCCGCCCGTGCGCTGGAGACGGGCGGAGAGAGACTCGCCCGCCACGAGCCGCATGGTGAAATAGGGCACCCCATCCTCGTCTCCGACATCATACAGCGAGACGATGTTCGGATGGTCCAGGTTGGCGACCGCCTCCGCTTCCGCGCGGAACCGTGCCACCTCATCCTGAGTGGCCAGCGCGACACAACGGACCATTTTTATCGCCACGGTGCGTTTCAGACGCAGATCCCGGGCCTCATAGACAATGCCCATGCCGCCGGAGGCAATCTCCCGCACCAGACGGTGCCTGGCAAAATCGCATGGCAGGGTAATCCGCCCCAGCCGGGGGAAGACAGACGCTGGGGCGCTCGCAATGCCACCGGCATCAGCGTAGATATTCTCAGTCTGCTCAATGGCTTCAATCGCTTCACTAAAGAAACACCGCAGACAAATTTTATCGGGCTCCAGGGCCCCCTGACAGACTGGACAGCGTTCGGCCGGCGGGGATTTAAGTTCAGCAACTGTCATGCGTTACCTTGTTTCCATGCAGAAAGCAGATGCACGTTACGGCCCTTCGAGCAGCAAATTGGCCAAATAGCGCAATTCGCTGTCCACCTCCCCCTCCTCGGCCACGATGCACCGCACCTCCGCCCGCAGCAGTCCTGCGAACCGCTGGCGCAGATCATGCCCGGCTTTGCGCGCGGCTCCAATTTCCATGCCAAACTGTTCCGCAAAAGCCTCCCAGGTCATGCCCGGGCCGCTGATGTCGAAGACCTGCTTGCGCAAAGCTTCAAAGTAAGGACGGCGTTCCTTGCCGGCAATGTCCAGGTCCAGGCGCTGGAGGGCGCGGTCAAAGACGGCCCGCGCCCAACGCCGGTCAAAAACACTTTCGGGCGCATCAGCCACCACCATAGTCGTTGCTTCCATTTCCATGGCCCGAATCTCCTCCATCGGTACAATCTCCATCCCTGCCCCTCGTTTGGCCGCGCATTCCTGACGCCGCACCCCACCTAGCCAGTTGGTGAAACAGGCGAGAAGCCACGTCCGGAACCGGGTGTCACGGCGCTCCACATGACGCAGGGTTTCCCGGGTCAACAAATGTTCGAAGAAACCCTGCACCGCGTCCGCCGCAGCTTCATGTGATAAGTCGCGGCCGCGTGCGAAAAGATAGAGCGGACGCCAGTAGCCAAGCGCCAAATGCTCCATGGCACGCATCAGCTCGGAGTCATCATCTCCAGCTACCAGCATCTGCGTCCACATGGTGGCCGGAAACAGTCCAGCCGGAACTGACGCAATCTCAGAGTTGGCCGCATTCATTCGTTCATCTGGCTGCTCTATCTCAGGCATAGCGGACCGTGCATCAATGTCAAATTTCATCGCGAGAGCTAGGTCTCGCTTCCAGAGTTTGACCTACAATTCGCAGAATTCCAAATTGGTTCCGAAGCCGCTCTGCCGTACGCGGCAGCCGTTTGGCGCACAACGACCCTCACGTATTTTTCAATCTCCAGGTAACGCTGTCCCAAAAAACACATGTTACCTGGAAATGACCGCTCACTCGGCCCGGACCCTTCCCAAAATACGTGCATCGGCGGCTCTCTCGGGACTTCTCACTGCCCTTTTCAACCTGCTCGGTTCATCGCTCCCGTCGTTTGGGGCTAACCAGCCCAGTGGAGCGTGCGACAGCGAAAACGCAGGCACAAGGCGAGGATGGTCTGGTAAAATAGTCGCTTAGGAAACTGCTACTTGATATTACGGACTATGAAAACAGAGTTAAAAAAAGTACCAAAAAAAATTGCGTTGCGAATCGAAAACAATAAAGTCGGCGCTCTTTTAAAACATTCGGCTCCCCATTATCAAAAATAACAATCGCCTATGAAAACGTTGTCATTCATTGCACTCATGATGTGGGGGGCGTTTGGGGGTTCAAACGTCGAAGCCGAGGAAGTGACCTTGGGAGATGCTGTCTTCGCTACTACAAGTGCTGACGCAGATAACAAATGGTATGATCCGATGCGAGCCGACGCGGCGAAAGTCTTCGACGGGTTCGGTGCAATGGCCGGGCAAACCCGGACGGTGACCTATTCTTCGGGGAATCAGATCGCGGGTGTTAATGCCATCAAACGCCACACAGTAGACTCAGGGTCCCCCGCAAAAACCGAAGACGTATGGATTGCCTTCGATGCCGAGGACAACGCTAGGGTGATGAAAATAGTGCGGGCCGGAAACTTGGTTTTCGTGGCGACTGCCGCTTCCACCCCTCCTTTGTTTCTACCGAGTGCCCCGACAGAAGGGCAATCGTGGGAAGTCGGCGGAACGACGGCGACGATCGAGTGGGTCGGAGTGTCGAGTTCCGGCACCAAACTGAAGATCAGCTACCTGGACGCGGGAGGTGGGAGCCATTCGGACCTCCTCGAAGCCGGGCGTGGGGTGCATACGACGGACTGTGGCGAAGAATCGGGATGGAGACTCAGACCCGTCGAATCCGCCCAGTAATGGCCGGGGCACAACAAGACCACTTTAAAAACTTCAACAAGATATCCTTATGAAACAAACAATTGCACATACTCCCGTGCGCGCCGGATGGTTTTCCCGCTTAAGGTCCCTGCGCCCAGGGCTGCTCGGCACAGGCTTCCTTGCCTTGGCAATTCTCTCCTCAATGGCCTCCGCTGCTGCGCCGACCGTTAGTATGATGCCCAGCTACTCGCAGAGCCTCACTTATGCCAACGCGGCCATTAACGAATCTATCCAGGTGTGGGGCCGCGTCAGCGGCGGTTCCGGCACCTACACCACATACGACCTTGACTTCGGCGATGGAACATCGGTAACGAACGTGGCGGTGAGCAATACTGTGAATCCATCGCCGATTCCGCAGGGCAATCGTGATTTCTTGATGCAGAATCACACATACACCACAGGTGGCTCGAAGACGGTTAAGCTCACCGTGAGAGACAATGCCGGGGCTACAGCCTTCGGCACATCTGTGATCCGAGTGCTGCTGTCTCCTACGCACGATGAGCGCGTGAACATGGCCATTGAAAAAGGATTGGTCTATCTTTACACGCGTCAGGCCCGATACACGCCAACGACCGGCGGCAGTCCTGCGGGGACGCCATTGGTGAGCTACTGGTATCAGCAAACGGGCGAAATTGGGAACGGGGCGACGGGGGCCACTCTCCAGAGCTTCGGCGAAAACGGCCATTTGGCCACCAATGATCCAGTGTCGGATGTTTACGCGGATACCGTCAAACGCGGATGCTATCACTTGGTGACCCGTGGTCGGCAGATGACAATCAGCACCACCGTGACGGGGCAAAATCCCGATAACGGCGGCGGCAGAGATGCCAGCGGCAATCCAATAGGCAACGGCCGGGGCATCTATGAAGACTCGGCCCAGGCCTACTCCCATAGCTTTGTAATGATGGGTATTGTCAATTCCTTCCCAAATGGCGTTGCAGCGAAAAACACAGCCATCCCAGACGGACTCTGGACGACTGGCCAAGGCACTAAACCAGCAAGTTTCGACGACTTAATTCGGGACATGTTGGACCAATACTCCTATTCACAGTCCGAATCTTCTGGCGGATGGCACTACACCATCAACACCTCCGATTCCAGTGGCTTTGACGGCTCCACCCACCAATGGCCCAACATCTCAATTCTGAGTGCCAAAGAACGCTGGGGGATAACTCCGCCCACCTGGGTGGTTAGCAGATCAATGACCTGTTTCATCAACGGCACAGACCATACTAATGGCGTTTATGACGGGGGGACTGGCTACAGCGCTTCCAATTCATGGCGGAACTGTGCTAAGACAAGTGGTGCGTTGGTGGGTTATTACCTCGGCGGGAAGCTCGTTTCAGCTTCGGACGCTGATGCTCTCCGTTCCATCAAGTTCATCAGCAGATACTGGGGCAGTTACGCCTCTTACAGTGGATCGGACGGTCACGGCTGGCTCGGCGACTTCTATTCAATGTTCGCGCTCAAGAAAGGCCTGACATTGCAAGGGGTCACCACGATCGCCACAACCAACCCGTCGACCGGCGTGGCTGATGGGGTTGTGCATGACTGGTATAAGGAACTATCCGGTTGGTTGTTGGGCAACGCCAGCCTTCTGCCCGCTACCGGTTACACTGGGCCTGGACGAACCCTTGCGAATGGCTTTGGACAACAGGCGGACGGTTCTTGGATCGGGCCACAAAGTTACCCGGGAGGGTATGGAGCGCCGGTCATTACACCTCATGCCATCCTGATTCTGACCAAGGCGGTGACAGTTCCACAGCCGGTAGCAGTCATTGTCACACCGGTGCCGGATCAGTCATCGCGCTTCCCAGCGCCGTTCACTCTCAACGGAAGCACCTCCTATCACCAGGATCCCTCGATTCCTCTCGTGGAATATCTTTGGGATTTGGACGCTAGTGATGGCGTCACTTTTGTTACCACTGCTGATGCTGGACATGCCGTGGGTCCAACTCCCACGGTTGATCCACATTGGACTACCACCGGCTCCCGCACGATAACCTTGCGGGTTAAGGATAACCAAAACCCGGCTCTCACCGCCACCACGACGGCCACCGTTAATGTAATAGCGGCCGACGTTGCTCCCACCGCGCTGGCCATGCCGCCCACTCAGGTTCCACAGATTTACACTGCCACATTGGGAAGCACCATTGTCCTCGATGGAAGCGCATCCTTCGATGTGGACGGTGATGTGATCGAAAAATACGAGTGGGATCTCAACGGTGATGGTCAATATGGGACCGCAGCAGACGCGGCTCTGGACACCTCGGGTAGCTTGGCCAAAGGGGCGACGGCCTCAGTGGTTTACAACAGTCCGAACAACAGTCAGGTGGGCCTTAAAGTTTACAGCACTCCAAAAAACTCCGACGGTGTCGCCCTTGGCCCGCAAAAATCCGGAGTCAGTGCCAAACCGATCGATGTGTATGCCTCCGTCACCGATCTTTACGTGTCATCCCTCAGTGTCACTGATCTGGTCCCAACCGTGCGGGCAGATGTAAGTGTTACACTAAGAAGCGCGGCAGGAAGCAACGCAACGAGCGCTGTGGTAGTGCGCTTCTACAATGGCAATCCGCTGGCTGGCGGCGTGCAGATAGGCGGCAGCTACACGGTCAACATACCAGCAGGCGGGCTGGCCGGCGGTTCAGTCGTGCTTCCCACCATTGATAACCTGGCACTCGGCGGTGCCACCACCCTATGGGCCTTCGTCGACGCCAACAACCTCGTTGGGGAATACAATGAAGCCAATAACACCGCCAGAGTCAATGTATCCAACTCGGCACCTGTCGCCATAGCCCAGAACGTGACGGTGGCGGCCAACGCCGACTGTCAGGGCGTCGTGACTGCCGCACAGGTCAACAACGGATCCTCCGATCCGGATGGCAACTCATTGACATTCACCCTCTCTCCGGCCGGTCCATTCGAGTTGGGAAACACTGCAGTGACATTGACTGTTAGTGACGGCATCGCCACCTCCACGGCCACAGCAACAGTGACAGTTGAAGACAAATCTCCGCCCGTGTTTAGTGGCTGCCCGCCAAATATCTTGGTTCATTCCTCGGAAGCAGATCCGACCAGCTGTGAGCAGGTTGCGACTTGGACTCCGCCAACAGCCAAGGATTGCACGTTGGACAAAGTCGAATCGAATTTCAAACCGGGTGACTCCTTCCCCGCAGGTGCCACAACGGTGACATATGTTGCAACAGACAAGGGAGGGCTCAAGACGAGCTGCAGTTTCACGGTCACCGTTGTGGATGATACCTTCCCAGTTCTTACTGTACCTGACAACATCTTAGTCAGTACGGATGCGGGCCAATGCGGGGCCAGCGTTGCTTTCGCGGTAAGCGCCACCGACAACTGCCCTGATGTGACGACTTCGACAAACCTTCCTTCCGGCGCGTCCTTCCCCAAGGGAACGACGACTGTGACGGCCACAGCCAAAGACAGCGCCGGCAATACCGTGAGCAAGG
>JAQGPI010000037.1 GCA_028293175.1 Verrucomicrobiaceae bacterium
TTTGATGCGCAACACTCGTACCGAGGGCGACCCGCCCCTGTCAGCGTTGTTTGCCAAGGTCGGGTCGCCCTCGGTACGTCAGTCAATCTAACTCACCATGAAACATCGCCTCAAAAGAATGCTCACCTCGCTGCTGCTCATCCTGGCGAGTCTGGTGGTTCTTTTGCTGCTGTTTCAGGAGAAGCTGATCTACCATTCGCGGGGCTACGATGCGGCCTTTTTGCGCGGCGTGAATGGCAGGCCGCTCGCATTCACCACCTCGCAGGGCAAGCAGGTGGCGTGGCTAGCTCCGCAATTGCACGCGCCGCCGGAGCATGTGTGGCTGGTGTTTTGCGGCAACGGCACGGTGGCGCTCGATTTCGAAGGCTACTTTGGCAACAGCAAGCTGAGTGGCGATCAGTTTGTGCTTTTTGACTATCCTTCCTATGGGCAATGCGAAGGCACTCCATCGCCGAAGACCATTCGCGAATCGATCCAGGCCCTGGTACCAGCCGTGGCGGCGAACCTAGGCCTCACCGTCGATGAATTACGGCCCAAACTGCGTGTGTTCGGTCACTCCCTGGGCTGTGCTTCCGCCTTGATGGCCATGGAGGCTTACGGCATTAAGAATGGCGTGCTGGTCGCGCCTTTCACCTCCATGCTCGCCATGGGGCAACGGGTGGTGGGCTGGCCGATGTGCAATCTCTTGCGCCATCGTTTTGACAATGTGGCTGCCCTTGAGCGATTGAAGGCGGTGGGTGGCGTGCACTTGCATGTTTTCCACGGCACCGCTGATGAGGTAATCCCGGTGGCCATGGGCAGGGAACTTGGCGAGAGGTTCCCCGGCCTGATCCAATTTGAGGCGGTGCAGGGCGCGCGGCATAACGACATCATCGAAACCGACCGCCGCAGCATTCTTGCGGCGATGGATGCGATGCGGTGATCTGCCCGTCTACAACTTCCCGTGATGTATTTGAAGCGGGAGGGCACAGGGTGTATCATACCGTCTGCCCTATGAATGCTCTGCTGCTGACGCTTGATTTTGCTTCCCCCAACGGGGAAATCCGACTCAATCCGACTGGATCAAACCAAAAATGCTGCTGATCTTCCAATTCCGGCTCCTTGCCGGTTGTTGCATCCCTTGCTTACTCTTACTCTTGCCCTATGTCCGCCTCTGTCCGTCTGATTCAACGCGTGCATCCTACCGATGACGCCATTGTAGCCCTGCGCCCTCTGGCGGCGGGTTCTTCCGCTTCGGTGGATCAAAGCACGTGGACATTTACCGATGCTATCCCCGCCAAGCAGAAGTTCGCCGCACGCGACTTTGCCATCGGCGACCGGATCACCATGTATGGCGTGACGGTGGGCCGGGCGACCCGGGCGATCAGGGCCGGCGGTTTGCTAAGCCAGGGCAATGTGGTGCATGACACAGATGCGTTTGCGGGCAAGCAGCGCGACTATGTGTGGACGGCTCCCGACGTGTCGAAATGGAAGACGCGCAGCTTTGATGGCTTTAAGCGCCCGGACGGCCCTGCGGGCACGGCGAATTACTGGCTGGTGATCCCGCTGGTGTTCTGCGAGAACCGCAACCTCATCTTCATGCGCGAAGCATTGACGCGTGCGTTGGGCTATCATAAGGCAGGCCCCTATGAAGCCTATGCGGCGGGCTTGGTGGAGGCTTGGCAGGCGGGCAGCATCGGAGACGATGCCTTTGCTGATAGTGGCATCCAGCAAGCGCGGCCCTTGTTTGCCAATGTGGACGGCGTGAAGTTCCTGGAGCACGGCCTGGGCTGCGGCGGCACGCGGCAGGATGCCATCGCGCTCTGCGGCCTGCTGGCGGGCTACATCAATCATCCCAATGTGGCCGGTGCCACGGTGCTAAGCCTGGGCTGTCAGCATGCGCAGGTGAGTCTGCTGGAAAGCGAGCTGGCGGCGCGCAACCCGCACTTCAAGAAGCCATTGCATGTGTTTGAGCAGCAGAAGAGCAAGTCGGAGCGCGACATGATGGCGGCGGCGATCAAGACCACCTTTGCTGGTTGCGCCAAGGCTGACGAACAGATGCGTGAGGCGTCGCCGCTGAGCGATCTGATTGTGGGCGTGGAGTGCGGGGGCAGCGACGGCTTCTCCGGCATTTCGGCCAATCCAGTGATCGGCCACACGGCGGATCTGCTGGCGGCACTGGGTGGTGCGCCGGTGCTCAGTGAATTCCCGGAGCTGTGCGGCATCGAGCAAAGCCTGAGCGACCGCTGTGTCTCCGCTGAACTGGCGGACAAATTCGTGCGGCTGATGCGCAGCTATGAGGGAGCGGCGAAGGCCTGTGGCTCGGGCTTCGATGCGAACCCATCGCCGGGCAACATCCGTGATGGTCTCATCACCGATGCTATCAAGTCCGCCGGTGCGGCCACCAAGGGCGGCACCTCGCCCATTGTGGATGTGCTCGACTATCCGGAAGCGATCACCAAGCATGGCGGTCTGAGCTTGTATTGCACCCCCGGCAATGACGTGGAAAGCACGACGGCGCTGGCGGGTGGCGGCTGCACTTTGATGCTTTTCTCCACTGGCCTCGGTACCCCCACCGGTAACCCGATTTGTCCCACGCTGAAGATCGCGACGAACACCGAACTGGCTACACGCATGGCCGATCTCATCGACTTCGACACCGGCGCGGTGATCCGTGGCGATGCGGATGTGAGACAATTGGGCGAGGCTTTGCTAGACCTCAGCATCGAGGTCGCAAGCGGTCGTGTGGTGCCCAAGGCTGTGGCTTTGGGACAAGACGACTTCTTGCCGTGGAAGCGCGGCGTTTCCCTGTAATGTCACTGAACCGCCACTACCAACGCCTGCCCGCCAGGCATCGGCACCTTGTCGCCCGCTTTGCGGCCCATGAGCTTCTGGCCCAATGGCGATCCCGGCGTGATGACCATGACATCGTGTACTTCGGTGCCGCCAGCAGCAGGGCCGAGGAAGTAGTGGCTCTCTTCGCTCTCCGTTTTCAAGGTCACCAAGGCACCCAATCCCGCGACATCGGTCTCATCAAAGCGGCGCACGTTCAGCGTCTCAAAAGCGTGCACGGCATCTTGAAGCTCTCCGACACGGAAGGCTTGGCCACGGGCGAGGTAGGAGGCTTCCAGGCTGCGGGTATCGTACTTGTTCTCCGCCTTGCTGTCCGGATCAGTGGCGGCGGAAGACGCGGCTTTAGCAGCGTTGAGGCAGGTATCGAGCTCAGCCCTGAGGCTGTCGATGATCTGAGAGAGGATGTCTTGCTTGTTCACGATGGCGGCGTTTCTTTGGCAGGGCGGAGGTGCCTTCCATGAAGCTACTTTTCATCTGCTCGCGCAACCGTTTCCGCAGTCTTACGGCGGAACGCATCTTCACGGGCATTCCAGGATATGAGGTGCGCTCGGCGGGTACGCAGCCAGGGGCGCGTGTGGTCGTCACGGAAGGCATGATCGGCTGGGCGGATCTCGTGTTCGTGATGGAGAAGCGGCATCTGGAGAAGCTGCGGATGCTGTTTTCAGAAAGGATGCAGGACAAGGAGGTGGTCACGCTCGGCATCCCTGATGACTATGAGCATATGGACCCGGATCTTGTAGAGGAACTGCGCGCTCGTGTCTCCGGCCACATCGCGCTACCTGGGGAGCCTGGGATTGATGTGCCCCTCAGTTAACGGTTCGGATAGTGGATTGACGGCGAAGCGGATTTTCATCAAGATCGTGCCCAAGCGGCCTGACAAGGGCTGCCGGGCAATAGTAGAGAAGCAGCAGTGTCTGCATTGATTCCCATGGTTTTCTCCCGAACATCTCTGAGACAGTGGCTGCGAGCCTTCATCCTGGCGGTCTTCGTTGCCGGTTTCGCAATGGGGCAGGAGGCACGCGACCAAGAGCCACGCGATGTGGAGGTGCAATTACTGCGAGGCAAGGCGACCTTCCGCTTGTATCCCTCCCAACTCGAGCAGCCACGGGCCATTATGATCTTTGGCTCTGGGGATGGAGGCTGGACGGATTGGGAAGATGTGGTCTGTGAATGGTTGTGCCAGTCCGGTGTGATCTGTGCGGGAGTGAACCTGCGCGAGTACGCGGAGACGGACTACAACCAGGCAACGATCGGCGCGGACATGGCTACCATCACCATTGCGACGATGAAGGAAAGTAAGCAGACGGAGCTGCCGGTTTTCTATGGTGGCTGGAGCA
>JAQGPI010000046.1 GCA_028293175.1 Verrucomicrobiaceae bacterium
GAGCACTTCGTCATTGTCCCATCCAGACCAGCCGCACAAAGCCCCGGCTGGCGACGGGTAGTGGCACCACGGCCTCAACATTGTCAATGGCTGCGCCACCCACCGTACCAGCATTGACGGCTGTTTCGGTGACCCCGCTGATGGGACTCCAGGTGCTCAAATTTGCCGATATCTCATAACGATAAGCGCCCGCACGCAAGCCCCTGCGTCTAGGAAAGGTCAGATGGATGCATTTCGCATCCGTCCCCTGCCCTTGCAGCGGGACAATGCCCAGCCCGGCGGTATTAAGTTTCACATGCACCGGGCTCGCAGAGCCTTTGGTCGGTGGTGTTACGAAGAGGTACTCGAGCGCATTGGAAACGCCGTCGCCGTCCGCATCATCGTTCAAATTCACAGTGGCGGCAGATGTAAAGTTGGCCTTCTCCCAGGCATCGGGAACGCCGTTGCCATTGCCATCCCGGGTGTCCACCTGGTCCCAGCGCAGGATATACACGTATTTGCCCAGCACGGCCATGCCGTCGGTGCCCCAGCGCGAGCAGGATACCACCCAGTCATCTTGCTCACTTTGCGGCAGAGGATACGCCATCCCACCAATAGCCTTCATGTCCGGCAAAGTGTACTGGGAGATGCCAGTGGAAACAGCAGAATAGGCGCGCAAATTGGCTGAATCCAAGCACATCGTGCCGGTATTTCCTGCCCCTCCCAGCCCGACGAACCTGTCAACATCATACAGTTCGTCGCCGTCCGAAATCAGGTATTTTCCGGAACTATGGATGTCCATTTGCGCCTTGTCTTTGAAGAAGGTGGTGGTCCGCTCCCAGTTGTTGGTCACGCCGTTTGGCGTTACGTTGAGCGCGCCAATCCCACGAGTTCCGTTGTAGCCAATGTACGTGCCCGGCGTGGATCCGCGCTCGATACGATAAGCAGTGCCGGAGCTTGAGATGATGGGGCGGCGCACAGTGCCATCGTAAACGGAAGCCGTGCCATCGGCGACCACGAAGCTGGTGCCGTCGCCATCCAGCACATCCAGATCGAGGGCGGAAGAGGCACTGACCGCGAGAGGAATCCGCAGCAAAGTGGGAGGGGAGGTGCAAAAAACAAAACGGGCGACGGCTGAAGCATAAGCCAGCCCCACGTAGAGGTAGCGACCATTGCCGGAAAGGGCGGAAGACCTGTAAGATGCCGGGGCATTCATGGCCACGGGAGTGGACACCAGCCCGGTGAGCGGATTGATGGAAACGAGAGCAGGCCCTGTCTTGGTAGAGGGAAGCGTGGTAGCCCACAAAAGCTCGCGGGTAGGATCGTAGATGAGATTGCTTGCCGAAAGCCGCAGCAGGTTGGATGAATCCACCGCCGTGACGAATCCTGCGACGAGCGTTTTAACCACGGCATTGTTGCTGATGGCTGCATCGGCGGAGCTGGCGACGGCGCTGGCAGTGAGCTTCAGCGGCCCTGCTGACTTTGGCAGGGTGGTCACGACCAGTGTCACTGCCTCCCCCACGGGCAGATCGCCAATCAAAACGGAAGTGATGCCGTTAGTGGTGGAGGGTGACCCGGTGGTGGAGGTGGTGCTTTGCAGCGTCTGGTCCGGACCGGGCGCGGCGGAAAGCAGGACATCATGCGCCACATTAGGCCCCTGGTTGACCACATGAATGGTATAGGGAAGCGGCATCCCTACCTGCCCGATGGCCGGGCTCGCATCAACGGTGACTACCAGATCCGCCGGAGGACCCGTCGGCACAAGCTGGCCGCTCCTGAGCAGCACGAGTGTAGCGCCTGACCGAAAGGCCAGCCCATCAGAGCCCCACCGAATAAACCCTGCCGGCGATGTGACGGGAGGACTCAGGGTGAGACGTTTAATCGTCGCCAGCGTGTAAAAATCGGCGGCGCTAATGGTCGAGGACGACGGAGGAGAGGTATAGCTGTCCGTTTCCAAGTAGTAGGCGCGGTTCGACGCGGCATCTGGGCGCACCAGACTGCCGTTAACGCTCAGGACAAAGGTGCCCTCGGAAGTCATTTGCGCCCCGTCCACAACTTTACCGTTACTGGCAAACACCCTGTTGCCTGCGGCCCTTATGGACATGTAAAAACCACCCGGGAGCGTTTCGTCCGCGTGAAGTTCACTCAACCCGGCGGGACCAAGCGCAAACTGCCGAAAACCGGAACCTGAGTTCTTGTTGTTGTAGGTGAAGAACAATGCAGGATCCGCCGAAGGCTCCAGTTCCGAATTGTCCGAGTACACTACCCCTGCCCGTTTTAATCCGTCATCATAGGCGGCCATTCCGTTGGGGCTATACCCGCTGCGCGGCGTGAAGGACACTACCAGTGTATTGGGCTGTCCCGCAACAGTGGCCATATCCACGGCATAAACGGTTCCCCCGGACGAGACGCCACCCAAAGGATAGGTCACCAGGACAGTCATCGTGGCAGGGTCAATTTTTGCGATGGTGCCATTGGTGTTCAGCGCGGCGTAAAGAAACTCGCCGCCGCTCGTCAGTTCCAGCCTGCCGGGGTCCTGGCCGGTCGCCACGCTGCCGGTGATCTGGAGCGTCAGCGGATCGATCGCCACCACCTTGTTTGCATAGGTGCCTGTAGCGGTCGCGGGCACGCTGGCGTAAATGCGGGCGCGAGTGGCATCCCAGACCATGTCAGTCGTCATCAGATTGAGCACCCGCTTCATATCGAAGGGATTGGAGTCACCTGTATTACCTGCGGCATCCGTGGCCCGCAGGCGCAACGGTGGCACGATTTCAGCACCGGAGGGGAGCGTGATAATGCCACCCCAACTGTTGTTCCAGCCGTCGGCGACGAAGGTGACAGATGCAGGCGTGAGTGGCAGCGTGGCTCCTGAAGGCAGCACTAGGCTGAGGTTCACACTGTTGGCAAGACGGGTGATCTGGTTGCCCTCCACATCAATGCCCCACACGTTAATGGCAAAGGGGACGCCCGGATCCGTGAAGGAATTGACAGGACCGAAAGCATAGCCTGCTATCTCGTCATCACGGATGGTAATAACCTTTGTAGCGCTCACAAACATCTCGGCCGAGGCCGTGATGTTTACCAAATGACTGCCATCGCGCTGGGCATTGTCTGCGGCGGTGATGGGAAAGGTGGCGGTCGTAGATCCTGCCTGAATGGTCATGGACGCAGGCACCGTCACGAAAGGACTGGAACTGGCGAATGTGACAACCACAGCATACGGCAAGTAGCCGGGCAGATGCACGGTACCGGTGCTGGCGCGGGCCTCCTGCAGAGTGAGGGGCGCCTCCATCCAGAGCTCGTGGCCCTCATTATCCTCAGCCACCGTCTGAGCAGTGACCGAACCGAGAGTGGCATGGGTGGCGGTGAGTGTCACCGTGACATCCCCGTCAATGGCTGAATCATTATCGGCATATATGAAGAAGGCCGCCTGGGTCTGCCCGGCTGGAATCGACACAGTTGTGGGATGGTACATCTGGGACGCCGGCACCGAGGACAGGCTAAAAGTCAGAGGCATGGCGGCAGCGCGGGTTATGGACAGGGTGGAAGGAGGGGAACCCGAGACCGACCCTTCCCTGAACCGTGCCGGAATGGCCAGTGTCACCACGGGCAAGGGCTCATCATCGAGAACGGTGAGGCTCGTCGGTGCCGCCACCGCTCCTGCAAGATTGGCAGACAGGGTCACTATTCTTGTGAAGTTCACCAAATTGTTGTCGGGAACGGAGAACGTGAAGTCCGCCGTCGTCTGGCCTGCCGGAATGACAACAGAGGCAGGAATAGTGATCACTCCGGAGGGACTTGCGGTGAGCGCAAGCGTGGCGTCCGTGGCTTGTACCATGCCCAGCCGCACTGTTCCCGGGATGTTCGTGCTGCGTTCCATCACTTGGGCGGAAACCACGTCCACATGCATGTGCTGTGAGTCATCTGCCGTCACACTGATATCATCAATGGCCATGCCATCATACCCTGCGTAGGTGTACCCATACTGCGAAAAACTGATCAGAAAACCCGGACCAAATGTCCCTCCCAGAAGTGCCACGGCACTGTCCAAAGTCACAGTGTAGGTCACACCGATCGAATTGGTCGGTCCCAGCAATTGCACCACACGCCACTTGGTGCCGCCATCGGTGCTGATCGAAACCCCGTCAAAGCTGCGGTTGCCGGTAAAATTCCCTGTGGGCCCAGGATTGTTTTGATTGCCGAGGCTCTTCGCTGTGAACTTCAGCACCACATTCTTTTTGTACGGCAGGTCGAGGTGCAAAACCGCCTCGGATATGGAGTAGATGGAGTCATTGGAACTATCATCAAGCACAAGATGATACCTGCCACTGATCGGGGAATAGTAGGGCGAAACCGTCACCCGGCCTTGATTGGTCGTGTTGGTGGTCCAGGCGGCCTGCGAGAGTGATCCACTTTCAAATCCCTCTTGAAACATCACATCCGCCTGCACCGGGGCAGCCATCAAGAGCAGACTCATGACGAGTCCCAAGCTCAAGATTGATCTGTTCATGTAAGGGACGCCACGCTCAATCATTATTATTACCAAAGGACACTACATTGCCACCGCTGACGCGAGTCCTGCATTGTAATCAAATATGGTAATTATAGAGAGTTAAAAATCGGTTTTTATCCTTATTAAAGTGGCTCTCCCAAAACGAAGAATCGCCTCCGTAGTGAGACGATTCCTCAGTTTCAAGCCTGAAAAGGAGCGGCCTACTTCTTCTTGTCCCAGCCATGGGCTTTGACAATAGCGGCGAGGTCTTTGGTCGCACCGAAGTCTTCGGGGATGTTCTTGAAATGGGTGAGGTACTGGAGGGCGGTGTGGTAGCTCATGATGTCGTTCTTCTTGGACTCCACCTTGTCGGCGGGCAGAGCCTGTACGGTCTTGACGAAGGCATCGACGCTGGCGGTTGCTTCCTTGAGCGCGGCTTCATCGTTGGCGTAGCAAAGAGATTCCAGGAGGCGTAGCGTCTTGGCATTGCCTTGCAGTTTGGCGGCATCGTCACGCACCGTCTTGGCGATCTCCGCGCGCTTGGCCTTGGTGGCTTCTTCCGTCAGAAAGCCTTCGGTTGCTCCTTCGATGGTGCGCTTGGGCAGAGGGCGGTACCAGATGTTGCGGTACTTCACCGGGTTGCCGTGGTCTTGAAGCTTGAGCGGGCCTTTTTCGGGGAAGGGACCGGTCTTGCTGCGGTTGTGATGGCCACCGGGGCCTTCGAGCGGCGTGTGGTCCTGCACGAGGACACCATTGGAAAAGACGGTGACGTAACCGGCATCGAGCTGCTTGCCATCCTTGTACACAGGCTTGCGGAATACAATGTCGTACACCTGCCATTCGCCGGGCTTGCGCAGCGGGTTGGCCATGGGCGGATTTACACCATAAAGCGAAGCGGCGAAGCCATCGGCGTAGGTGGGGTTGTTGTAATTATCGAGCACCTGTACCTCGAGGTAGCCCATGAGAAAGACCCCGCTGTTGCCTCGCCCCTGGCTCTCGCCTTCGATATCTGAGGGCTCCGACCACTCGACGTGGAGCTGGCAGTCGGCGAATTCTTCCTTGGTGCGGATGTAGCCGGACTTCGGCACGCATTGCAGCACGCCGTCCTTCACCTCCCACTTGGTGGGCTCGGCAGGCTTCTTGTCCGCCTCCCACTTGTCCAGATCGCTGGCGGCACCACCGAATAGAACGATGGCATCGGAAGGCGGTTTACCCGGCTGCTCTTGTGTACTGGGCGTGCCGGGCTCGACGCGTACGGGCTGTGGGCGGTTGCGGTCATGCACGGCCCAGGGATGATGCTCATCGGGGCCGTCGCCATAGAAGGCGCTGCCGGTATTGGCGGCCATGGCGAGGCAAGGCAGGGTGCAGAGCGCGAGAAAGGCGTGTCGAGTGTTCATCGAGCGCCTTTTAAATGGACTCGCAGCGGGGTGCAAGATGGAACAAGGAAATCACCCGCGCAGCGTCTCGCCCGCCTTGCGCAAGTAATCGAAGCCGAACAAGCCCGTGTTGTGTCCGTCGCTGAATTCAAACTGCACGGCATAGCTGCCGATGATGCGCCAGCCGGTCACGGTGACTCCAGGAAACTCTTTCTGATCGGTACCGCCGTACTGCTTACCCAGGAGGTCGCGTTCACCAGTGTTCTCGGCGCTGGGTGACCAGGCGCGAAGGCGTTCCATGGGCAGATAGTCTTCCACGCCATCGGTCCAGACGATGGCGATTTCATTGCCGATGGCTTCGATTCGTTGAGGGGTATGCATGAGTGACGAGGTCTCTATGGCGGAGGATCAGCAACATTCAACGTGGTTTCAACGGGGGCCATGCCTGTCCTGCATTTGCTGATTGCACGAGAGGTTCAACGCTGCCAGCATCGCGTCCGCATGAAATTTCTGACCAAACGCTGGTACCTCGCCATCCCCGCTTTTTTTCTGTGCATTCCCCTGCTCATGATCTTGTACTATCAGGCCAGCTACGGGTACTCGTTTGACGAAGCAGTGGAATGCTTCAAAGCGGTTGGAAAAGAAAACACCAAGTTCCGTCAGGGAAACTATTCGGAGTCCAAATTCCATGAGATCAAGCCCGGTAATTCGGGTAAAGACATCTTTGACCGCCTAGGCACCCCATTGGAGCGCCACGATGGCGATACCAAGTGGCTTTACTCGCTGCCAGTGGGCGGCACGGAATACTATCACGAGCGCACCTTCATCATGGAGGCTGGCAAGGTGACCAACGTCATTTGCCGCTTCCACACCCCGCAGACAAAGAATTAACAGGTGGGGCAGGCCTGATTCGAACCGAGGTCCTGCATGCGTCTTTTTCCCGCCATTCTGGTTGTAGCTGCGTTGATTGAAACGCATGCCCTGGCGTTTGAAGGTGCGGAGAAAATCAAGTCCGCAGTCCAGACTGCGATCAAGGATCACAAACTGCCGGGCGCGGTGGTATGGATCGAGCGCGAGGGCAAGGCCGAGCATTGGGCGCAGGGCCAACTGGTGCTCAAGCCGGCCTCGGAAGAGCTGAAGGAGGACACCATCTTTGATGCAGCCTCGCTGACTAAGGTAGTGGCCACCACGCCAAGCGTGATGCTTTTGATCGACCAGGGCAAGGTGGTGCTGGATGCGCCGCTGAAGACTTACATTAGAGAGTTCACCGGCGAAGGCCGCGATGGTATCACGGTGCGGCATCTCATGACTCATACCTCCGGTTTGCCCCCTGGCATCCCAAAGGAACCTGCATGGACAGGTTACGACGCAGGCATCCGGCGGGCCTGCGCCGCAGTGCCAGATCCCCTGCCGGGCCATGTGTTTCGGTACAGCGATGTGAACTTCATATTATTGGGTGAAGTGGTGCGCAGAGTGAGTGGCACGTCTCTATATCTCTTTGCGAAAGAGCATGTCTTTGCGCCACTCAAGATGATAGATACGGGGTTCAAGCCTGATGCCACATTAGTGCCGCGCATCGCCCCCACGGAGGTGGACGAGAAAGGCGAAATGCTGCGCGGTGCGGTGCATGATCCCACCTCGCGAAAAATGGGCGGAGTTGCGGGGCATGCCGGTCTTTTCACCACCGCCTCAGATCTGGCGCGCTATGCCCGCATGATGCTAACCGGCGAACTGGAAGGCGTGCGGCTCTTCAGGCCTGAAATGCTGAAGCTCATGACGACTCCGCAAACACCGATCACAGTGTACGAACGGCGCGGGGTGGGCTGGGACATCGACAGCAAGTTCAGCCGACCAAGAGGCAAGGGGTTTCCGCTAGGTTCGTTTGGCCATACAGGCTTCACCGGCACAGCGTTGTGGATTGATCCCGACTCGAAGAGCTTTTACGTGTTTCTGAGTTCGCGTCTGTATCCGGATGGCAAAGGAGATGTGCGCGATCTTTATGAGGAGGTCGGCACGCTGGCGGCAAGGGCGTTACTAGCCAATGGCGCTTCGACGATCTTCAAGCGTGCGGAGAACGAAGTGCCCACGGTGCTGAACGGCATCGACGTGCTAAAGCGCAATGGCTTCGCCGAACTCAAAGGATTGCGCTTGGGACTCATCACCAACCACACCGGCATTGACAACCAACGGCATGCCACCATCGACATACTGACCGATGCACCGGGCATTAAGTTACGTGCCTTGTTCAGCCCGGAGCACGGTATTCGCGGTGTGCTGGATCAGGAAAAGATTGATGACAGCAAGGATGAAAAGAGTGGACTGCCGGTGTTCAGTCTCTATGGCGCCCGCACCGCACCGACGGCGGAGCAGATGAAGAATTTGGATGCGCTGGTGTTCGACATTCAGGACATGGGCTGCCGTTTTTACACCTATGTGGCGACCATGAAGAACTGCCTGGAAGCTGCGGCAAAGGCGGGCAAGCAATTCATCGTGCTGGACCGTGTAAACCCGGTGCGCGGCGACCGTATGGAAGGCCCGGTGACAGTGGCTAAACTAGAAATGGTCGCCTGCCATAACATTCCTCTAATGCATGGGATGACGGCGGGAGAACTGGCGCAGATGTTTAATGCCGAGTCGAAGATGAATGCAAAGCTGGTGGTCGTGCAAGTGCAGGGCTGGCAGCGAAACCAATGGTTTGATGCCACCGGGCTGCCATGGATCAATCCCTCGCCCAACATGCGCAATCTCAATGCCGCCAGCCTCTATCCAGGCATCGGCATGCTGGAATTCGCCATCAGTGTTGGGCGCGGCACGGACTCACCCTTTGAAGTGATGGGAGCGCCTTATATTGATGACATTCAGCTTGCCGCTGAGATGAACCGTCTGGGCCTGCCCGGTGTGCGCTTCGTGCCCTACCATTTCATGCCCACGACCAGCGTGTTCGAGAAGAAGGACTGCGGTGGGGTGCGTCTCATCATCACGGACCGCGAGGCCCTGCGGCCTGTCGAGTTGGGACTAGCGCTAGGGCACACCATTCACCGGCTGTACTCAAAGGACTTTGACATGGTGAAGTTCAACCGCTTGATGCTGGATCAAGCGGCGATTGATGCCATCAAGAATGGCAAGCCATGGAAAGAAATCGCGAAGCGCTGGAGCGAAGCTTCATCCGCATTTGCCGAGCGGCGGAAGGCGTTTTTATTGTACTAGCTTCCACCTTCTACCGGCTCGCCTTCAGCGCCTGCGCGATGTCCGCCCACAGATCATCCACGTGCTCGATGCCAACGGAAAAACGCACTAGGCCACCGGTGACACCGACGGATTCACGCACATCCTTGGGAATGGAAGCGTGGGTCATGCTTGCCGGATGGCAGATCAAAGACTCAATACCGCCAAGGCTTTCGGCCTGGGTAAAGAGGTGAAGCTTCTGCATAAAGCCCTTGGTCTTTGACTGGCTGAGTCCGAGATCAGCGATGACGATGCCACTGCCGAAGCGCATCTGCTTTTTCGCCAGTTCATACTGAGGATGGGAAGGCAGGAAGGGATAGCGGACCAGCTTTACTTTGGGTGTCTTTTCGAGGCGGCTGGCTATTTCCAATGCATTGGAACTATGGCGTTCCATGCGCAGGGACTGCGTCTTGAGGCCGCGCGAGATCAGCCACGAATCAAAGGGCGAGGGTTGCAAGCCAAGCGCTTTTTGCGCAAAGATCATCTTCTCCTGCCACTCAGGATCATCGCTGCATACTGCACCACCCAGCGCGTCGCTGTGGCCGTTGGAATACTTGGTGGTGCTCAGCAGCGAGAGATGCGCGCCAAGCTCAATGGGCCGCTGGAGATAGCTGGAGGCGAAGGTGTTGTCCACGATCACAGTGCTGCCAACCTTGCGAGCGGCCTCAGAAATGGCGGCAATGTCGACGATTTTGAGCAGCGGATTCGTGGGCGATTCAATCCACACCAGCGTCGGCTTTAGTTGCTTGATGAGCGAGTAGTTGCCGGGATTCGCGAGGTTCGCGTACTTCACTTTGATGCCGAATTTTTCGAACACACGGGCGAAGAGCCGGTACGTACAGCCATATACATTCTCTTCCGCCAGCACGAGATCGCCACTTTTCAGCGTGGAAACGACAGCAGTAATCGCGGAAACGCCGCTGGCGAAGACAGTGCAATGCTTGGCGCCTTCTAGGCTGGCCAGGGTGTTTTGCAGGTTGCGAAAATTTGGGCTGCCGGAGCGGGTGTAATCAAAGCCACCAGCGTTGCCGGTTTCAAACGTGGAGGTAAGAAACAACGGCGGAATCACCGCGCCGGTCTCTTCCCGCCATTCCTGACCCACATGAATGGAGCGCGTTTCAAAGCGAGCGTCGAGCGGCACGGAGGAATCATCTTTCATCAGGCAGTGATGATGGATGAGGCTGAGTATTTCGGCAAGGGAGTCCTTGCGAATGAACTAGCCCGTGATGTTCATTTCCTTGCGGGCAACCGCGATGGAAATGGCATAGCCAGCCATGACATCAATGAGCGACATGATACCGAGGATCAGGAAAGTATCCGTCCCAGCTCCTGGCACGATAAGAAATTCGATCAGGAAGGCGATAAACACGAACATCGAAAGCACGTGCTCCAGAGTGACCATGCCGCCAGCGCGGGTGGACTTCATTAATTCAACGAACAGCAGGCAGAGCCCGCCGATCAAAAAGGCATCGTGCCAGCCAAGATCCCAGGTAGCACCCGAAATCAGTTTCACTTGCAACAATGTATCAGAGTTCGGAGCGTTGAACGCATGGCCAGTGAAGATGGCGATGTTGTAGCCCACCAGCACCAGGGCGAGCAGCGGGAAATAGGAAAGGAAAGACGGGCCTTTGTGAGAATGGAGATCAGGCATGTGGGCAATGTGGAACGAGTTAGGCGTTAGGCAACTGCGGAGACGGGCTGCGCAGATGATGTAGATCAGGGTATCCCCTAGCCAATGGAGCTTGCGCGTATGCAGGCAGACCTTAGCTTTTTAGCATGACAGACGCTGACAACCTTTTTCTGAGCCTTGTGTTCGGTGCCATCGGCATGGGTTACTTTGTCTATGGCAAAAAGAACGCCCGGCTCATCCCTCTACTCGCAGGCATGGGACTCTGTGGCTTCCCTTATTTCATCAGCAGCGGGCTCGCGATGATTCTAGTGGGAGGTGGGCTGACTCTTGCTCCCTGGTTTCTGCGGCAAGATTCGTGAGGGACGGTGCTTATTCGCCCTTTGAAACGTCTTGCCTCGTGAACCGACTCCGATACGATGGGAAGTTCCCCCTTGTCACGCTCCCCTGTCAACCTTTTCACCTCTGGCGTTGCCTGCCTGAAAAACTCCAAGCCAGCTCGGTTTTTGAGAGTTCTTTTCGTGTTGCCACTGGCCTTTCTGGGAGTTGGAGCTGGGGCACAGACAGCCGATCTGACCAGCCTGCGTGCCAAACTTGAGCTCGGCCTTGCCCAGGGCAGCTTGCCCGCCCTGCGGCAGTACATTAGCGAATTAGCTGCGCTTGAAAAACAAGCCGTCGCGGGCAGAGACTATGAAACGGCGAGCCTCGTGCGCACGGAAAGACTGCGGGCAACAGCCGAAGCTGCCGCCCAGGAAAGGCTAGCGTTGCTGCTGGAGACCCGTCAGCAGACTGAAGAAGGCAAGGGAGCATCCGCCAAAATCGTGCTGAAAATATCCGATGCCAAGCTGGACGGCGTTATCCTTGATCCGAGCACGAACGTCCTGACCGGCTGGTCTAAACCTGGAGCGAGCGCCACCTGGAAGCTCCCGGACCTACCCCCAGGGGGATATGAGGTGGTGCTGCGGTACGCCTCGGGGCCCTTGGAAGGCGGAAATGTGCTCGTGCAGGAGGCCTTCTACACTTTGTCCGGCAGCATTGGCACCACGCTAAAGGGATTCGAAGAGCAAAACATCGGTACCCTTAAAATTCGCGATGGTTCGGGGCCGTTTAAAATCATCGCAAAAACCGTCCTGAAAAACAACCTCATGCAGCTGCAAGGGGTTGAACTCCTGCCTGCCAATCGATAGTCATGAGGCCTTCACCAATCATCATCCCTCTTGCCCTGGCAGCAATGCTGTCGATGGCTGGTTATGGATTCGGCCAAGTGCCAAGCGCTCCGGCACCGGTATCCACCGTGGCACGCATGCGTCAAGAGTTCGAAGCAGCAGCACTCAAAGCGACGCAGGGTTTGAACGAATACTATGACCGCAGGCTTGCCGCTTTGGAGACGGATCTGGCAGCGGAAGGTGACTATGCGCAAGCGCGTCTCGTCAAGGAGCGGCGCACAGAGATTGCTTCGCTTGGCCGGACACCCCCCACTAGCCCAAGTACGGCTGGCACCATCAACGTGCCGCTGCAGGCTGAATCTGCCAAGCTCGTCGGCGTGCAGACCAAAGGTGGGGAATTGACGGGATGGCGCACGGCCACAAGTTCCGCAGAATGGACGCTGCTAAAACTTTTGCCCGGCACCTATCGGCTGGAATTGAGCTATTCCATGGATGAAGCCGCGTCTGCTTCGCAGGGTTCCTCTCGTCAGCCAGCGGAGGAAGCGGAGTTTACCTTTAGGGATGTGGTGCTAGCCGGCGTCTCCAAAAACGCACTCTCAGTGAAGCTCTCTTCTAACAAAGGAGTAATGACCACCGTGCAGGTACCGGGCCTGTTGCAAGTGGCGCGAGTCCCCATCACCTTCAGGCTCAGTTGCCCCGCCTATTATCCACTCAATACCTTTGTCATCCGCGATGTTAAGTTGCTGCCTGTAGTGCCAACAACCGAGACAGCAGCCACGTCACCGGCAGCCCCTTTGGTGACACTGAAGGGCGAATTCCAGAAGCTGCAAAATCAGCACGCCGCACGATTGTTAGCTGTGCGCGGCCCCTTGGTGAAGGGCTACCTTGCAGAACTCACCAAGCTGGCTGTGGCCGCTAAGGATGAGG
>JAQGPI010000081.1 GCA_028293175.1 Verrucomicrobiaceae bacterium
AACGTGATCCCCGGCTGGTGCGTGTGTTCGACTATGAAATCACCCGCTTCGAGTCCCCGGAGATCGATTTTCGCGTGGTTTGCAGCAAAGGCTTTTATGTACGAACCTACGCGCATGATATCGGCCAGAAATTGGGCTGCGGTGCACACCTCAGCGCCCTGCGCCGCACCCGTTCCGGCCACTTCAAGCTCCTGCCCGAGAAGCACGTCACCTTTTCTGATCTGAAGGAAGGCCGTCGCGAGCTGGTGCAGAACGCGATGTATTCGCTGTACGACGTCTCGAAGCTGCGTGGAGCCTAGAAAACCAAGTGGTCCGTACCTAGCGAAGCGCCGGGTAGTGAGCCTCTGTGCGATTCACAGTGTCAGGAAACGCACATTGCGCACACAAAAGTGGTTCGCACAGCCTCTGTGCGGTCAGTGTCAGGAGCCGTTCATTCCGCACAGAGGACTGTGCGGACCACTTAGCGTGCCAAACCAGCACGGATGGCAAACGCCGCACAAACTTGAAACCGTACGGAGCGTAGGTGGGCCCTACCTGCCTATCGGCTATTCAACATGGAAGGGGCAAGATGCCCCTTCCACTTTCTTCAGATCAATAACGGCCGCCTGAGCGTCCACCGCCGCCACCACCGCCGGAACGCTGACCACCTCCGCCGCCACCACGGTTCTGGCCTTGCGACGACCCCCTGAATCCACCACCGCCGCCGCCAGCACCACGGGGACGGTCGCCGCGATCAGGCTTCTCACCTGGAACGGGAGGGGGGGCCTCGGCGTTGTAATCAAAACCTTCCGCGCGCTTGCGCACGATGCCGCGCCCGATGAAGCGCTCCAGACTCCGCAGGGCAGCGCCATCTTCACTGGTCACAAAGCTCAAGGCATCGCCAATGGCCTGTGCACGGCCGGTACGGCCAATGCGATGCACGTAGTCTTCCGAGTGCATGGGGAAGTCGTAGTTCACCACGTGAGAGATGCCGTCCACGTCGATGCCGCGGGCGGCGATATCCGTGGCCACGAGCACACGGACCGCACCCGATTTAAAATCGGCCAGCGCCTTGAGGCGCTGGTTCTGCGAGCGGTTGGCATGCAGGGTGGCGCATTTCACGCCCCCGTGCTCCAGCTTCTTTGCAACGCGGTCGGCGCTGTGCTTCATGCGCGTGAAGACCAACACCATGTCCATGGCCTTGTCCTTCAGGAGATGCTGCAATAGGGAGGGCTTCAAGTGCTTGGGCACCTCATAGACAAACTGCGTCACTGTTTCCGCCGGATTGCTGCGCTTGCCGATTTGCACAGTCTTTGGCGCATGCTGGAACTCATGAGTCAGTGCTTCGATTTCCTTCGAAAGTGTGGCGCTGAACATCAGGGTCTGGCGCTTCTTGGGAAGCTGGTTGATGATGCGTTTGATGCTTGGCAGGAAGCCCATGTCGAGCATACGGTCGGCTTCATCCAGCACAAGATGGTCGAGCTTGGAGAAGTCACCATAGCGCTGGCCCATGAGATCGATAAGCCGGCCCGGCGTGGCGATCACAATGTCCGCCCCATCGCGCAACGCTTGAATTTGCGGGCGCTCGCCCACGCCGCCAAAGATCTTCGCGATCCGCAGTGGCAGGTGCTTCGCATACGCGATGACGTTCTCTTCGATCTGCGCCACCAGTTCACGCGTAGGTGCCAGCACCAGCACGCGCGTGGTGCGCTTCACACCGCCCTTCCCCGCGCCGGAAGCCGCAAGGCGGCTCAATATGGGCAGTGTAAATGCAGCAGTCTTTCCCGTGCCTGTCTGCGCAATGCCAATCAGATCGTGGCCTTCAATGATTTGCGGAATCGCCGCTGCTTGAATGGGAGTGGGTTCAGTGTAACCAGCTTCAGTGACGGCTTTGAGAATGTTGGCATCAAGGCCAAGGGAACGAAAGGGCATCGGACATCATGGATGCGATAGGCGCGAATGAAAGCAGCAATGTCCAGCTTACTGCGCTTCACCAGCATGAGCAGCGACTTCCGCCGCGTGCATGAGCGAGGCGATCTTCGGATCGGGCTGCAACTGCACCGCCTGCTGGTAATGAGGGATGGCGCGGCGCGGCTGATTGGTCTGGCTATAGACCATGCCCAGCACCACATGAGACATCCGGTGATCCGGCTTCTGCTGCACGATGGCACTAAGCAATTGGGTCCCCTCCTCCACCCTGCCCAGCTCAATCAAAGCGATGCCGCGATTGCACTGCACATCAGGAGAGCGTTCCGCGCCCTTGTTCAATGCCAGCAGGCGGTTGACGGTTTCCAGCGCTTCCTTGGACTGATGCTTGGCATTCAAGACGGAGGCCAGATTGAGATAAGCGGTCTGATATTGCGGTTCGATTTCGATGGCCTTCTTATAACAAGGGATGGCTTCGTCATAACGCTCGGCGCTGGTGTATGCGGCCCCCAGATTGCCCCACACGCGGGCGCTGCCCGGGCTCTTGCTGTTAGTGTCTTGCCATAGGCTCACCGCTGTGCGCCACACTTCATTGCGCTGTAAGGTCGCACAGCATAGTGCCACCACGGCGGTTGCCGCAGCCAGTGGGGCCAGCCATTGACCGCACCTGCGCGCGCCATCCCAGGACCGAAACCAGTCCAAGAAACACGCAATCGCAATGAAGATCCCAATGGATGGCAGGTAGGCCCGATGCTCGGCCATGAGATCCGGCAGCGGCACCAGACCGGATGAAACAATGATGGTGCCAAAGTACCAAAGCACACATGCCAGCACACAGGCGGCACGCACATCAGTGCGGAATTTTTTGAACAGCCATCCGCCAGCAGCGAGCATCGTAATGATGACGCCCAAGGCTTGCAACACCGGCGATTTGAGCAGCGATTCGTACAACGGCCACTCTGGATCAAGATTCAGGCCCGTGGGCCAGATCAGCCGCCGCAGGTATTCCACAACAACGGTCATCTGGGTGATGAAATACTGGTAGTGAGCCCAGGGCTTGTCATTGAGATTGGTGAGATTGACCGCCTGAGCGAAGGTCACGCCATCACCGTTTTGCGCCCATGCCGCCAGAATCACCAACGAGGGGATGATGGGCATGCACAGAAGCAGCGGCACAGCGTGCTTGAGTGATTTGAGCAGCGGCTTGCGCACTACCAGCCAGTCCAGCATCACCGCAACTACTGGCGCGGTGAAGGTCGACTCTTTGGTAAGCATGCCAAGAATGAGGGACACAACGGCAGCCGCGCGAAAGCCCCAGCGAAGCCCTCGAGACTGAAGGTACGGCACGGCAAAGTACAAGCACAGCGTGGCAAGGAAGAAGCTTGCCCCAAGTGATGTAAATCGCTGCACAATATACGTAACAGATTCCGTGGCCAACGGGTGTGCGACGAACAACAGCGAGGATACCAGCGCGATGAAGAACGATGAGCGCCGGGGCAGTGCCTTCGCGCCTCCTAGCAGCAGCAGGACCAGGGCAAACATCAGCACGCCGTTCGTTGCATGCACCACGATGTTAGCCGCGCGATACCAGCGGGGCGAAAAGGCATCTAACAAGTAGTTGAGATGAAAAGTGGCGTAGGCCACCGGGCGCAGGATGAAGTTTGTGGCGAGGTCCGGCGGCAGCCCCATCTTCGCCGGGCGCGTGGCGAATTCACGCAGATCGCTCATGTAGCCGAAGCTCTGTGTATCACGCACCAGCGGGTTGGTTTGCAGATAGACAAAGTCATCGAACACCATCGGAAAATCCAGCGTCCACGCATACAGCAGGGCGCAGACACCGGCCATAAGGGCGGTCACAGCTCCATACATCTTCCATGACGTGCTCTTCTTTGACAAAATTTCCTGGGGAGCAACAACAGCTACCTCGGGTTGCACGAATGAAACAGAT
>JAQGPI010000128.1 GCA_028293175.1 Verrucomicrobiaceae bacterium
CGCCTTTTTTGTAAAGTGGAAGGGGCACCGCTGATCTGCCGTATCGATAGACACATGCTTGCTTCTTCTTTTCGCATCGCCCTCCTGTTCACTGCCTTCGCCGCCAATACCTGGGCCGATTCAGCACTGCCCGCCATGCGGGTGCTGCGCGATGAATGCATCGGCTGCCACAAGCCGGGCAAGGCCAAGGGCGGGTTGATCCTGAACACGCGCGAAAAGATGATGAAGGGCGGCGACACCGGCCCCTCCATTATGGAAGGCAAGGGCAAGGACAGCCTGCTGGTGCAGGTGCTGGCGAAGGACAGCGATCCGCACATGCCGCCGAAGAAGCAATTGCCACCCGCCGACGTGGCAGCTTTGGAAGCCTGGATCAATGAGGGCGCGCGCTGGGAGGCGAAGGCCTTCGATGAACTGCCCCCGGTGAAGCCCGTTGCGCTCTCTGCCATGCCCGCCAGTTACCAGCCGGTGCTCGCCATGGCTCTGTCGCCTGATGAGCATTTGCTGGCCGTTGCTCGCGCGAATACACTGTGCGTTTATGATCTATCCAAGTCAGGGCATCCGCTGGATCAACACCTCTCCGGCCACACGGAAACCATTCAAAGCGTGGCCTGGAGCGCTGATGGCAAGTGGATCGCCACCGGTGGCTTCCGCAGCCTGAAAATATGGGACGTGAGCACTTGGCGCGAGGTGAAGAGCTTGAGCTCGTCACTGGTGGGCAACATCACCGCCCTCGCCTTTGCTCCCGACAGCAGCAACGGCCTGTTGTTTGCGGCGGATGGCCAGCCCGGCGTGAGCGGTTTCATTCACCGCATCGCGTATCAGGAAGGCAAGATCCTCAGCACCTGGAAGGCCCATGAAGATGTGATCTATGGCCTGCGCATGGCACCGGATGGCAAGTCCCTGGCCAGCGGCGCGGCTGATAGAATGGCGAAGATTTGGAACACAGCGGATGGCAAGCTCACGGCCATTTATGAAGGCCACACCAACCATGTGCTGGCCGTTGCGTTTAACAAGGATGCAACCCAGCTCGCCACCGCCAGTGCCGACAAGGAAGTGAAGGTATGGGACGTCAAAAGCCGGGAACAGGATGTGATGCTAGGCGACAAGAAAGTGGTCTACACCGCGCTAGCCTGGACGCCTGATGGCGCGGCCTTGGTGACGACCACGGACAAGGGCACCGGCAGCATCTATCGTGAACTCATCAAGCACACCGGCGACCAGCGCAGCGAGACAGCGAAAGAGAAGAAGCTCGATAGCGTGAACCAGATGCTCTACTGCGTGGCCGTAACCAAGGACGGCAAGACCATCTTCGCGGGGGCGCACGATGGCACGGTGTACCTGTGGAATGATAGCGGGCACAGTGCGGGAAAAATTGCGGGCGATCCTTTCCAAGCGGCCAAGCCAGCGCCTTGAAGACGCAGCAGCTCAACCGGGAATCCGCAGCGATATGGACCAGGCTCCACCGGGGATTGAGCCGGAAACAAGGCAATGCTACTTCTACCCTCATCATGAAGAATTCCCTTCCACTGCTGCTGCTTCCCCTGGCGTTCACCCAGTGCACCTGGATGCACCCGCAACGCGAGACTTCGACCACCAAGCCGAAGCCCGCCGATGCGGTGATGGAGGAGCGCCGCGCAGGCCGCGAAAAGGAACGCTCAGCGTATGCGGACGGCTCCGCCGATGGCCGCGCCGACGCTGGCAAGGGAGCCGCCGACGACTACTCCAAGCATCGGGGCCGCTTCAACAACCACACCGAACAAGCCTACCGTGATGGCTATCGCGAAGGCTACGCCAAAGGCCGTGCTGGCGGCCACGACTCCGCTCTCACCGCTGCCCAACAAGCCACGCGTGATGCCGGTTATGCCGCAGGCCTGCGCGACCGCCGCAGGAACCGCGGCGCGGATGCTGACTCACACGCCGGCACTTATGATGCCAAGCTCAGCTCTTGGTTTTTGGATGGGTATCAGGAAGGGTTTGAGGGCAGGTAAAGTGGTAGAGGCATCCTTGCCCCTTGGTATTTGGACCTTCTGATCCAACTATCGATATGAGTAAGCAGGGGCGGAGCGGCCAGAGAGATCACATCTTCCAAAAAGATCCCCTGCCCCTCCCACTTCCTTGAAACTCACCGCCCCAGCAAAAACGCCAGCAGATCCGTCATCTGATCCTTGTTGATCCCCGCCTCAAGGCCCAACGGCATCAATGAGCGGTCCAGCGACTTCATCTCCTTGATGTTGCTGCGCTGAACGATCTCCTTCAGGCCGCCCATCATGGTGAGCGTCACCGCTTCGCTGGTTTCACCGGTGACGAGACCTGAGAGCTGCTTGCCGTCCTTGGTGTCGATCTCATAAGCGCACCAGCGGGCTTCGAACATTCGGTTTGGATCGAGGATGTCGGAGAGCAATCCTTCCGGCGGCTTGGCCTTCACATCGGCGAGCGGCGGGCCCACTTCCATGCCGATGTCGCCGATCTTATGGCAGGCGATGCAGATGGTCTGAAACACTGCTTTGCCCTTCGCGGCATCGCCCGGCTTCTTCGTGCTGTCCATATAGCTGGCGATCACCGTCGCGCGATCGGCGCTCGGCTCGCCGAAGAGCTTCACCGCGAGGTCGCGCAGTTCGCCCTTGCCGCGCTGTAGGGCCCAGCGCTTCTCCACATCCATGAGCGCCTTGGGGATCTCGCCGCGCTCCATGCGCTTCAACAGTTCAAGGGCCGTGGCACCGCTGCTCAGCATCGTCACAAGCTGGCCTTTGATGGAAGGGCTGGCATGCGGGATGAGTTCATAAATGAACGGCTCGGTCGACTTGATGGCGAACTTCTTCAGCAGGGCCAGCGCCGCGGCGGTGAGTTCTGGCGGCTGCGTGGTGGTGAGCAAGCCCTTCAGGATGGGCTGCACCTTGTCCCACTTGTTCTGCGCCAGCAGCGGCAACACTGAAAGCCGTGTATCGAGCGGAGCCTTCGGGTCCTTCGCCGTAGTTTCAACCTGTGCCATCAACACGCCGATCTCTTTGGCTGCCCCCGTAAATTGTGCCGGTGGCTTGGCGATAAATTCCGCGAGCGACTTCACGCCGAGTTTGCCGCCGGAGTTGGGCAGGCCCTCAGCAATGCCTTGAATGAGCGCAGGTTTCCACCAAGTCAGATGAGCGTTTGTATTTTCCAATGCTGGGTCATCCAGGATGCCAAGGAGCTGCGCAATGTCTCCCTCCTTTCCAGACGCAAAGGACATCGAAGTCATTTTGCGAATGAAGTTCCGCGCATTGTCATAATCACCTGCCGTTCTCGTCTTGCGTTCCTCGGCCTCTTTTTGGAGAAACCAAAAAGCCACCTGCCCAGCATTCTCGGGGCTCGATGACGCAATCGCTGCTAGAGTCCAAGAGTCCGATAGATGGTTGGATACTGCTTTCGCTCTGTTCTGGACGATGCCATCCAAAACGTGGACAGGATCGAACCCGAGCCGGGTGACTTCGCTGTCGCCCAATGCGACGATTGCTTCCAACCCGGAACGGCCACCTAAAGCGAGACGAGGGCCTGCGAGGCGGAGGAGGTCTTCAGCATTTCCCATCACGGAAGTCATGCGTATCAAGTGAGCTACTTCTTCGTCATTGGGAGTGCTCACGCCTTTGTGTTCCAGACCTGCTGCTATTGGCCGAAGCATTGAGGTTTGAAGACTGGCACGGTCGGTGCCGGAGGCGCTATTAAAGGCCGCCCACATCGCTTGAATTCTCTTGGTAGCAGCGTCCGCAGTTACGGCTAGCTGAAAAAGGCTTGAAAAGGTCTTTTGCTCAGGCTTCTCCGCCAGCAACCGCTGCGCCGTCTCGCGCTGCCAGGCGTTCTCATGGCCCAACCACGCCACAAGGTCTGCGATCTTCTCAGGCGCGGCTTCAATCTTCCGCGCCTTTTTGCCCTTCGGCACAATGCGCCAGATGCGGCCCTGCTTTTCGCCTTCGCGCATGTCATGCGTCTTCACGAACTCCTCAGGAAAGAAGCGCGCGTGATCGATGTAGCGGCGGTACATGTCGCAGACATACAGCGCGCCATCGGGGCCGGTCGTTACGTTCACGGGGCGGCACCATTCATCGCCGCTGCGGAAGAACTCCGTGTTCTTGCCAACTCGCGTAGCTTTCAAGCTCGCGCCGTTGGGTTCCACCTTATAGCGCGTGATAAGCTGGCCGGTGGGATCGCAGACGAAGACGTTGTTCTTCAGCTCCGGCATCAGGTCGCCGCGATACACGCCCAGGCCGCAGGCAGCGGTGTTGGTGCCGGCGTGCGCATCCGCCGTGGTGTGCGTAATCTTTAGCGGGTACACCCGCGTCTCTGCCCCGCTAGGCGCGATGTCTTCATAGTTCTGCGTGATGCCAGCGTGCGGATTGCGAATCATGGCCTCGTAAGGCATGACGGTGAACATCAGCGGATTGCGATTGGAGCAGTAGAAGTGATGGCCCCAGTCATCGAACGCTCCGCCATATTGGCCGACACCTCCCGTGGGTGTGATCTTGCCCGTGCGCGGGTCCCATTTGAAATTGCTGCGTGGCACGCCCACCACGGTTTTTGGATCGGCGGTGGAATAGATCTCCTTGGCATCGAGGCCATTGTTAAAGTGAACGCAGCCGTCGAGACCCCAGCGCGGGGCGCTCACCTGAAGCTGCGCATGACGCGGATTGAAGCCCTTGATCAGCGGCTCAATCACATCGGCCTTTCCGTCGCCATCGCTGTCCTTGCAAAACAAAACTTCGGAGCGGGTGGTGGCAATCAGCCCGTCTTTGTACGGCAACAATCCTTGAACGTGGTCCACATGTTCGGCAAAGGTGACGGCCTTGTCCATCTTGCCATCACCATCGGTATCAGTGAGCTGCACGATGCGCGAGAGCCAGCGGTCACCGGGATTGGCCGGCCCCAGCGGATAATCGAGCATGTCCGCCACGTACATGCGGCCCTTGGCATCCCAGGTGACTTCCACGGGATCAAGGATGAGCGGCTCGGAGGCGACCAATTGTGCTTCGTAGTCGCCATCGAGCTGGATCAGCTTCTGCGATTCTTCCGGGGTGGTTGCCGCAACCTGCCCCTCGCGCACCGGCACATCGCTACCGCCGCTGGCCTGGATGGGGTTCCATTTTTCCGTGAACTCGCCGAGCGGATACAGCTCATACCGACGCACCAACATTTCCGCGCCTTCGGTTTGCAGGAGAATTCGACCCTCGCTAGGCATGCAATCAAAGGCCTCGTTCACCAGCCCGCCATTGAGATAATAGTGCAAGGTATCGCCCTGGGCGATGACTTCCAGGCGGTTCCATTCGCCCAGCGCGTTCTCGACATCCTCTTTGCCCCGGAAGCCCTTGCGGTCCATCCAGTCCACGTCCCTATGCTTCCAATTGATGCGGCCCTTGGTCACAGGCTGGCGTGGCGCACCGGGGGTCCAGATTTTCTCCTTATCGCGATCCAGCGTGTATTCGCTCATCACGCTCGTGGTCAATTCCGTGCCATCGGCCAGCTTGGGCGAGAGCACCAGAATATCCCCCACCCCGCCCTCGATGATCTGCGCCTCAATGCTGGCCATCCAAGTATCCGAGTAAGCGCCGTGCGGACCGTAAGCATGCAGCAGCAGGCCGTTGTCGCGCGCCTTATCCTCGCGCTTGCCCCAGGTCTTGTCGCCCCACTTGAATTCAAGCACCAGATGGTAGTCACGGAATACCTGTTTGGTCGCCACATAGCCGTAGCCCCGCCCGCTGATGTGGAGTTGTTCGGCCTCCAGCTTCCAGATGTCCTTGGGCTCATCATGCAGTTCCGCCTTCGGATTCACGTGATATTCCACCTCGCCCGCCTTGATGACGTCCATGAGGTTGATCTTCTGTTTCAGAGGCTCGGCGGACCAGACGGTGAGCGAACTGACAAAGGCGAAGGCGAGGATTCGGACTTGCATGGCGTGAAGCCAGTACAGGCAGCCACGCACGCGTCTTTCAATTCGCCCTGCAAGAGCGTCCTAAAGGGACCTATTTCGGCTCGGCCGACTCGATCTTGCCGTTCTTCAGCTTGGACTTCACCTTGCCCCAGAAGTCGTCAGACTCCGTCGGCACGGTCATTGTTGGCGGCGCTGTGGGGGCGCTCGGCACGATGGATGAACGCTTTGAACTGCTCGTTCCTGGCCCGTACGAGGAGGCCACGGGCGGGACTGAACCGCGATAAACCGGAATGCTCAGCGAGCGCCCAGATATCTTTAGACTGGGAGCGGAACTTGATCCCGGGCTGACGTACTGCGTTCCAGGCCGCGCCGGTTCGCCGTAAGGCGCGAAGGTATTGATCGGAATTTCCACCTTGGCAAAGCTGCCGTTGAGGGTGCGGTGTGATTCAATGAACTGTGTGGGGCTATAGTAATTCGAGTAATCGTGGGCGAAACCGGTCCGCGTGGGGCCCATGCTGAGGTTTTTGTGTACCTCCAGATGCAAATGCGCCGGATACATGCCGTGGTTGGAGCCGATGGTACCGATCAGCTCGCCGCGGGCGACGATCTGGTTCATCCGCACCTTGATCTCGTGGAGGTGACCGTAGAGCGAATCGACGAACTGAATCTTGCCGGTTTCATCACGGAACGCATGCCGGATGATCACAACATTGCCCCAGCCCACACGAATGTCCATGGCATGCAGGACCACCCCATTGCCAATAGAGTAAACCGGAGCGCCCAGGTCCGTATCGCCGCCACCATTGCCATTCCAATCATCACCCAAATGCCCGTTTGGAGTGAATCCTCGCGCCTTGTAGTAGCCGACCGCATTTGGCTTGCCCACGGCGTTGTCAAAGCCATCCGCCATCGGGCAGCGAATGCTTTCCGCTGCCTGAAGGGCAATCGCGACCATCACTCCGCAACAGGTCACCCATAAGAGGACGGCTCTGGGAGCGAAGACGATGGATTGGAGCGTGTTCGCCATGAGGAAGGGCGCTCATCCTAGCGCGAGGCGGCGCGGAATGCCAATTCGAAATGATTCACGCGCAGAGCCGCACAAATTCAGAAACGCCGGGATTTCATGGCTTCTATAGCGAAGTAGCTCCAGAGGACTGACACAGACGTGCGTGTAGAGGCGGTCTGTGACCGTCGGCATGGCGCTTGGAATATTGCCCTCTGGCCGTTCCGTCCCTCACCCCAACCCTCTCCCGGCCGGAGAGGGTTGGGGTGAGGGACGGAACATCTCAAACCGCCGCTACACGTCATGATCCAAGCCCAGCTTACTTCCCACCGCGCTCCTTCACCAAGTCCCAGGCAAAGGGCGGGCGCTCACCTTGTAGCACTTCGTAGATGCCGTGATTGGTCTTAGCCATCTCCTCTACCATGGGTTTCCAGGGGCGGTCGGTGACGCTGAAGAGACCCGTGTTAGCGCTTTCGCCGTTGTACTTGCTGAACCAGCGGCCCGTTGTGGCTTGGTCAATCAAAGTGAACCACTCGATGCCGACCACAAAGCCCAGCGAGGCGGCCTGCTCCACGTAGTTGCGGTAGATCAGCCCCCGCTCCTCCTGGCTTTGCACCTCGCGGCCACCGGTGAGCCCGGAATCGCGCGGGGAGCTCCAGAAGAATTCGCTCAGGATCATCGGCTTGCCGCCGGTCCACTCGTGTACCTTTTTCAGGAATGCCTTGTCCACATCGTAGGTATAATAGTTGTAGGACATCACATCCAGGTACTTGCCGGAGAGGCGGCAGAGCTGCTCATCGTTGATGGTCACCGGCTGGAGGCGGTTGCCCAGCACCAAGTGGTTCTTGTCGTGCTTGCGGTAGTTCGTGGTCACAAGTTCGAACATGGTTTCCAGGAACACGCCGATGAATGCTTTCACATCCTCTTTCGCGGCATCCGTGGTAACTGCCAGCCCAATGCCAGCCAGTTCATCAAACGACTTCGCGCCCAGCCCCCAGGCGGTATTGAAGGCCTGCACGGTCTTGTATTTGTTGCTCAGGAAGGCCGCCAGCTGGCGCTTGCAGGCCTGACCGCCAGTGAGCGACGGCAGCACCTTGGGCAATTCATCGTAGCGCGGCTCATTGATGATGAAGTAGCCGATGAGCAACGGATCATCCGCACGCTCGGGCAGGGTCTTGGCGAGCTGCGATTCGATCAGGCCGCGCACCTTGGCATCGAAGGGATCGAACACCTCCCAAGCGCCAGGCAGGCGAGGGATGCCCTCCCATTCGTTGATGGCTAACGAGAGCACATAGGGAAAGCTGGCCTTCTTCGCAGCTGTGGGCGGTGGTTGGGAAAAGGAGCCAATGGAGTTGAAGCCAAACTTGCGCACGCGGTCGATCATGCGCGTGGCAAAAGTGTCGAGATCGTAAGGCTGGCCATACTTGCGGATGGTGTTCGCCACGTGAAAGGAGAGGTTGGTCTTGTCACCCTCGCGAAAGGCCGTGCTGAAGGCGGCATCGCCCGGCTTCGGCAGCCATTCATAGATGTCCTCGCGTCCTGCGATGTAGGTGTAATCATCGCTGGGCTGGAAGCCGCACAGGCCGGTATGGAAGAAGGCATTGCCGGCCGGGTCCACCAGCCAGGACTTGCCGCCTTGGGTCTCCACATGGAAGAAGCCCGTGCTCTTCAGTCCCAGCTTCGCGCCGCTGCCCGGCAGACCGCCGAAGGCATCGCGCTCGGGGGTTTTCAGGCCCGCGTAATAGGCTTTTTCGCTTTCGACATCCCCCTTCAGTTCGGCTTCATCTTTGACCTTGTCCGGCCAGGCTTCCAGCGTTGATTGCCCCAGGGCATCCACCAGCTTCTTGCCGCTGTTACCGGCATCTACGCTGAGCTTGAACTTCACCGTCTTGAGGTCGGGATTGAACGGGATGAAGCACTTCCAGTTGTAGATCGGCCAGTTCCATTCGCGGTTGTCATTGAGCTGGATGAACGCGAATTCCGGTGTCTGAATCGTCAGGCTGCGGCCCTGCGCATTGGTCAGCGTGAGGTCCGCCGCATGATCGCTGAAAAGCTGGGGACTCGCAGGCTTCTCGTGCGGGAAGGCACCTTCCTTGCCGCTCATCCTCCATTTGCCACCCTTGTTAAAGCCGATGTCGATCAGCATTTCGACCGACCAGGATTTCACATCCGCCGGCAGATCCGCAAAGGTCAGCGCCACCTCGCCCTGCGCATTCACCGTGGCCGTCACCGTGCCGCCACCTTCGTACTTGAGCGTGGCCGAAGAACCCGTGGCGCGTGCCTCCACCAGCTTGTGTACTGGCTTGCTGGCCCCATCAACGAAGCTTGGGTAGCTCAGTTCGAACTCGCCCAGGCTGCCCGCGCTGATGGCGATGCCTTTGTCGGCAGCTTTGAATTCAGCGGCGTGGGCAAAACTGGAAGAAAGCGCAAGGAGTGAAAGCAGGGTCAGGAAACGCATTGCCAGGATCATGGCACTGCTGTGCGCACTGGCGAGCAATTCCAGCCGTCATGCCTGAAGCCTACGCTAAGTCAGTGCATGGCCCTGTTGCCGAAGATGTCACTCCATGCTCCCGTATCGGTTTGCTCTCTTATGTTTTTCAAACTCGCCTTCTTCGTCCTGGCCGGTGCGGCTGCCGCCTCCGAATTCCCTGCCCCGTACAATACGGAGCCCGATACCGCTGGTCCCATGCCGGCTGCTGAGGCCGCTGCGAAGATGACGCTGCCGCCGGGCTTCAAGGCCACGGTGTTCGCGGCGGAGCCGGACATCCAAAACCCCATCGCGATGACTTGGGACGGTCGCGGACGCCTGTGGGTGGCGGAGAACTACACGTACGCCGAAGCACCGCTGAAGTTCGACATGAAGCTGCGCGACCGGGTGCTGATCTTTGAAGACAATGATGGCGACGGGCATTTCGACAAGCGCACCGTCTTCACCGACGAAGTGCAGATGCTCACCAGCATTGAGGTGGGTCGCGGCGGCGTGTGGGCGATGTGTCCGCCGCAGTTATTCTTCATTCCCGATGCCAATCACGATGATGTGCCCGATGGCCCAGCAGAGGTGGTGTTGGATGGTTTTACCGTTCCGCAGGAAAGCTACCACAACTTTGCCAACGGCCTGCGCTTCGGTCCCGATGGCTGGCTCTATGGCCGGGTAGGTGGCACCGCTCCCGGCGAAATCGGCGCGCCCGGCACAGCAGATGAGAACCGTATACCGCTACGCGGTGGCATGTGGCGCTACCACCCGCAGACCAAGGTTTTCCAGACCATCACCTCCGGCAACACCAACCCCTGGGGCCATGATTGGAATGAGTTCGGCGACCTGTTTAACGTCAACACAGTAAACGGTCATCTCTGGCACGCGATTCCAGGCGCGCACTTCGTCCGTGGTAGCACTCTCGACCCGAATCCGCGCGCCTATTCGCTGATCGACTTCCACGCCGATCACTGGCATTTCGACCAGGGCAAAGGCTGGGCGGGCTCGCGCGATGGCGCGGCCAATACGCTCGGCGGCGGTCATTCCCACATCGGCGCGATGGTCTATCTGGGCGACAACTGGCCTGCCGAGTATCGCGGCCATTTGTTCACGCTCAATCAGCATGGCCGCCGCATGAACCAGGAAATCCTGGAACCCACGGGTTCTGGTTACATGGCCAAACACGGTGAGGATTTCATGGTCGCCAAAGATGAGTGGTTTCGCGGCATTGATCTGAGCTACGGACCCGATGGCGGCGTGTTTGTCATCGACTGGTGCGACGCTGGCGAATGCCATGAGCGCAATGGCGTGCACCGCACCAGCGGCCGTATCTTCAAAATCACTTATGGTGATCCGAAGCCATGGACCCTGGGCGATTTGCATACGCTGGACAACGCTGCGCTGGTGAAGCTGCACACCCATCCCAATGAATGGTTCTCGCGCATGGCGCGCAAGGAACTGGGCGACCGCGCTGTTGAGGGCAAGGACCTTGGTGATGCAAAGAAAGAATTACAAGCGCTGTATGATTCGCAGAAGGATACCACCATCAAGCTGCGCGTCCTGTGGAGCCTGTATGTCATCGGCGGAACCGACGAAACCTTCTTGAAGTCGCAACTGCAAGCCAATGATGCGCATGTTCGTGCCTGGGCTATTCGTTTGATCGCCGATCAATGGCCTGCGGATACCCTGATGAGCAAGTCGCTAGCGCGTGTGGCATCCGTAGGACAGATTAAGGCACAGCTTGGCTATGTTGATCTGTTTTCTGAACTAGCAGCCAATGAACATTCAGCCGTGGTTCGTCTTGCACTCGCCTCCACGCTTCAACACATTGCACCCGGGGCTCGCGGTGAGATTGCAAGAGGCTTGGTTGCCCACAAGGAAGATGCAGACGATCACAACCTGCCTCTGATGATTTGGTATGGTTTGATTCCGGTGGCTGATGACCAGCCTGAGCTTCTTGCGGAGCTAACAACCCATTGCAATATTCCCCTCACACTGAAGTACATTGCCCGCCGTCTCGGCGAAGATGTGGAAAAGAATCCCGCACCACTCAGCGAGATGCTCAATGCAGCGCCTGCCAGCGCCGCGGCAGACATCCTCGCGGGTCTTTCCGAAGCCCTCTCCGGCTGGCGCAAGGCGCCAAAGCCCGCCGCCTGGGATGCCTTTGTCACCACGGCAGGCAAAGACAACGATGCAGCGATTCGCGAGCTGAGCGTGGTGTTCGGCGATGGTCGTGCGCTTGATGAAGTGAAGAAGGTGGCGCTCGACAACAACGCCGAACTCAAGGCCCGCCAGGGGGCGCTGCAAACCCTCATTGATAACCAGCCGCCGGACCTGCGCCAGATCTGCGAGAAGCTCCTGGGCGTGAAGTTCCTCAACTCCCTCGCCGCCAAGGGCCTCGCTGCGTTCGATGACCCGGCCATCGGCGCCAAGCTAGTGGCCGCTTACAAGCAGTTGCATCAAAGCGAGCGCCCGCAGTTGCTCGCCACGCTGGTATCGCGCCCTTCCTTTGCCAAGCCGTTGCTGGATGCGGTGGGGGCGGGAAAAATTCCGCGGGCCGATCTCTCCGCCTTCCATGCCCGACAGATCCGCAGTTTCAAGGACGATGCGCTCAATGCCCAGCTCGGGAAGGTCTGGGGCGAGCTGCACGATTCCGCTGCCGACAAGCAGCAGCTCATGGCCAAGCTGAGGAAGCAGCTCACACCCGATGTGATTGCCAAGGCGGACAAGAGCCAGGGCCGCTTCGTCTTCAGCGCCGTTTGCGCCGCCTGCCACCGCCTCTACGGCGAGGGCAATGACATTGGTCCCGACCTCACTGGCGCGGGCCGCGACAACATCGACTACCTGTTAGAAAACATCGTCGATCCAGGTGCTGTCGTGGCCGCTGATTTCCGCATGACAGTCGTAACGCTCAAGGATGGCCGCGTACTCAATGGTTTCATCATCGCGAAGAGCGACAAGACCATCACCCTACGCACCATGACGGACAAGCAATCCATCGAGAAGGCTCAAATTGCCAGCACTCACGAGCTGCCACAATCGCTCATGCCGGAAGGCCTCATGCTCGCCTTCAATGAAACGCAGATCCGCGACCTGTTTGCGTACCTTATGCACAAGAGCCAGGTGCCGCTGCCAGCGCCCGCCAAGTAACAGCAGCGCCCGCCTAGCCATCACTGTGTACGACGGTGATAGCTCCGATGCCGAGGTAAGGACCTGGGGCAGCTGATGGCTTGGGTGCCGGGTAGATGGTGATGCTTGAAAGGGACGTCTTCTCCTTGGCTGCGGGAAGCTCGATAACCAGCATGTCGAGGAATGCGGTCGCCTGCTTGCCCGCCCGCTTTTGCGGCTCGCTGATGGCATTGATCACTTTGATATTTGCTTCGCCCAGAGGTAGGGGCACCGGCTCGTCGTCGTAAGACCAATTGCAGCGCATGGTAGCACCGACTTTGATGCTGCAAACCGTCGCTGATCCATCGGCAAATCGCAAGGTCACGGATCCCACCAATTGCCCCTGGCTGTTGGCGTAGTCCCGGCCAGCGCCATAAACGAGCATGGCCACCGATAGAGGATGCGGCACATCCACCATCAGCATGGGGCCTGGTTTGTTCTTGTCCGCCACCTGCCTCTCCGCCCGATAGCTCATCGCAGGATCGGCCAGCAGAAAGGGAATGCCTGCATAACTGGACTTCAGTTTGCGCGTCAAATGATCCATCCGGTGTTTGGCGACGTTCGCGAGGCTTACCGTCGTGTAATGCTTGCCTGGAGCTGAAAAGAGCGGCGCTCTCGTGGAGTCGGCGGCGGTCACCAAGCCGGTGGACAAAGCGAAGGCAAGAAGGACAGCGCGATTCATGTTCGGACAATAGGCAGGGCGGGCGCCGTAACAAGGTCGGCGAGAATGAAGGAGGCGGTGGTTGCCTGCCAGTCGTAGCCACCTAAGCTCTTTCTAATGTCCGCATTCGCCCCAGCAACCCTCCCGCCCTCCGCGCCTCCTGATGCGCTGGGAAGGCGGTTGCATGACCTGCGTTTGTCCGTGACGGATCGTTGCAACTTCCGCTGCACCTATTGCATGCCCAAGGAGGTGTTTGGCCGCGATCACGCGTTTTTGCCGAAGAGCGAGATCCTGAGCTTTGAAGAGCTCGCGCGCCTCGCCCGCATCTTTGTCGATCTTGGTGTGGAAAAAATCCGTCTCACTGGTGGCGAGCCGTTGTTGCGCCGGGATCTGCCTCGACTGGTGGAAATGCTGGCAAATATTGATGGCCTCAAGGACCTGACGCTTACTACCAACGGCTCCGCCCTTGCCGCCCTCGCCAAACCTTTGCGCGATGCAGGCTTGCAGCGCCTCACGGTCAGCGTGGACTCTTTGGATAGCGAGGTCTTCCGCGCCATGAACGACGTGGACTTTCCGTTGGAGCGCGTGCTCGAAGGCATTGCCGCCGCCATCGATGCCGGGTTCGGTCCCATCAAGATCAACATGGTGGCCAAGCGCGGCGTGAACGAGCATCAGATCGTGCCCATGGCGAAGCACTTCAGCGGTGCCGATTACATCCTGCGTTACATCGAATACATGGATGTGGGCAACACCAATCACTGGCGGCACGATGATGTGATTCCCGCCAGCGAGATCATCGCCCTGATTAGCCGCGAGATTCCCTTGATCCCACTACCCCCCAACTACGCAGGGGAGGTGGCCAACCGTTTCCGCCACGTCGATGGCGGCGGGGAGATCGGGGTGATCGCATCGGTGACACAGCCGTTCTGCAAGGGCTGTACCCGTGCGCGCATCGCGGCGGACGGACAGTTTTACACCTGCCTCTTTGCTTCCTCCGGCCATGACCTCCGGGCCCTGCTGCGCGGCGGACTCAGCGATGAAGGGCTGGCCAAAACCATCAGCGCCCTCTGGCATGTGCGCGAGGATCGCTACAGCGAACTGCGCTCTGATGCGACGCTCTCCCTGCCCAAGGCAGAGATGTCGAGGCTTGGCGGGTAACAAGGCCTACTGAGTGGCAAATTTCGTCAGCAGCCCACGCTTCTTGGTAAGGCTGAGCATGGACATGAAGATCCAGCCAGCGATGGCCATGAACACAAGGTTAAGCAGGCAGGCATTAGAGAAGGACTGCCAGTTAAAAGTGCCTTTTTGCATCACCTCGCGCATGCCTTCGAACACATGGGTGGTGGGCATCGCTAAGGCAACGTTCTGCAGCCATACGGGGCGGATGGAGCCCACGGGATAGAACACTGCGCTGATCGGCTGGATGAAGAACGGCACGGCCCAGGCAAGCGATTCAGCCGCTTGACCCCAGCGCAGAATCAGCGCGGTGGAGATCATTCCCAAGGCCCAGCCACTGATAAGTAAATTGGCCAGGAACGGCATCAACGGCCAGCCGATGACCAGCACGTTGAATTGGTACAGGAGCAAGGCCACCACACACATGATTACCACGGTGACGCAGATGCGCAGGATGCCCACAGCAAAGGTCGCCGTGAGGTATTCACTGATGCGCACGGGAGCGACAAAGATGTTAAGCAAGTTACGCGTCCACACATCCTCCAGAAAGGACACGGCCACGCCCTGCTGCGCGCGAAACACCACGTCCCACAGGATCATGGCACCCAGCAAGAAGCTGATCATGGCAGGGAAAGCACCAGTGGTGTTTTCCTTGATGTAGATGGTCAGGTAGCCCCAGATGAGCAGGTCCACCATGGGCCAAAATACAAGCTCCACCAGACGCATCGGCGTACGGGTGTAGAGGAAAATGTAGCGCATCACGAGCGCGCTGATGATTCGGAAATTCATTGGGGTAAGTTGATGACTGAGAGTGATAGTTGAGGAACCGAGTCAGGACGGGCGGCCGATCTTTGAAGCTTTCGGGCTATCAACAATCAGCTACCAACCATCAACTATTCCTCAATGTCTCCGGTGCGGGCGATCTTGATGAACACGTCTTCGAGCGTGCTTTGCTGAGACTTGGCAACGATGTCTTCGGGCGTGCCTTCGGCGACCACCTTGCCCTTGTGCAGGAAGATGAGGTGGCTGCACACCTCCTCGATGTCCTTCATGTTGTGCGAGGTGTAGAGGATGGCGATGCCGCGCTCCTTCTGCACGCGCTGGATCACCTTGCGCACCTTGTCAGCGATGTCTGGATCGAGGCTGGCGGTGGGCTCGTCTAGCAGCAACAGGTCCGGGTCGTTGAGCATCGCCTTGCACAAGTTCAGGCGGGTCGACTCGCCGGCGGAAAGCTGGCCGGTCACGCGCTTGCGCAGGTCGCCTATTTCGAGGAGCTCCAGGAGCTCATCGATTTTCTTCTTCGCATTCGGCACGCCGTAGATGCGGGCGAAAACGGCGAGGTTCTGCCAAACGTAAAGATTGCCCGGCAGCGCGGTGTAGGCGCTGGAGAAGTTCACGCGCTTGAGGATCTCAATGCGGTGCTTGGCGAGATCTTTGCCAAACACCGTGATACTGCCGGAGCTCGGCGTGGTGAGGCCCAGCAGCATGTTCATGGCGGTGGTCTTGCCCGCGCCATTCGCTCCCAGCAGGCCGAGCACCTCGCCTTTGCGGAGGGTGAAGCTGAACTTGTCGAGCACGGTCACCCCGTCGAACTCGCGGGTAAGGTCACGGACTTCAAGAACAACTTCAGCGGCGGTGGACATGGGACAGGCAATCAAACCCCGCCAAAGCAGCTGCGCAAGATGGAAGCGGAGATGATTGGGACATGAATAGTGGTCCGCACAGTCCCTGTGCCGAATAGGGCGTCTCCCGATTCTGAGCCGCACAAAGGACTGTGCGGACCACCTCACAATCTACAGCAGCGACAGCGGATTCTCCCGCGTCTTCAGCGGGAAGGTCACGCGGCCACCGCCCGTGCGATGGGATTCAAACACGGCGCTGATCATTTCAATCGTGGTGCGACCGTCATAGGCGCTGCATAGCGGCTGGCGGTTTTCTTTGATGGCGGCAATGAGGTCCTGCCCTCCGATGGTGTGTGCCATCACCTGCTTGCCTGCATTGGCAATGGGCTCGGGCTTGCCGATGCCCGCCGTGCTGATGGGCTGCCACTCACGCGCGGTCTTGATCGGACCCAGGGAAGTGCCGAGAAGGATCTGCGCCACGGGATCGGCGTCCATGCGCATGTCGATCACGCCTTTGGTACCGATGATTTGCAGGCCAAAACCAGCCTCCTTGGTGCCCCTGTCGTGCACTGAATCAAAGAAGGCGGGGATGCCGCTCTCGGTTTCGAAGCGTGCATGCACTTCATTGCCAGCCAGCGGGCCAATGCCCTCGTCCCCATCCTTCACATCCGCCTTGGTCACCAGCTTGCCGTCTTGCAAAACCACTGCGGAACACGCCACCGGCTTGCCTGCGAAGTGAGCGATCAGATTGAAAACATGCGAGCCCAGCACCCAGAGATCCAGGCTGCCGCCGCGCTTGTCTTCCTTGCCACGCGCACGGATTTCCAGCACTTGACCGATAGTCCCGTCCTTCATCAAGCCATCGATCACAGGGACGACCATCTGATAACGGTTGCGATGGGCGATGGCGATCTTGGTGCCGCTCTTCTCCGCCGCCGCGATGATTTCATCCGCCTCGGTCAGCGAGCGGCAGAAAGGTTTTTCAATGTAGATGCCCTTGGCACCCGCAGCGATGGCGGCCATGCACATGTCGCGATGCTGGTCGATCTGGCGGGGTCCTACCGCGACAATGTCCGCCTTCGCTTCGCCGAGCATCTGATGGTAATCCGCGTAGCCCTTGGTCAGCTTCAGCTTCTTCAATTGAGCAGCGAGCCCCTTCTCATCCGCATCCGCCACGGCGACGATCTCCGTCATCGGCAGCGTGGCCCACATGGAATCAAGGCCATGACCATAGTTGCCGCGTCCGGTATGGCCAATCAGGGCTACGGGTAGCTTTTCCGCATCGGCGGCACGGGCATTGAAGGCAAGACTGGCAGCGGAAACGGTGGTGATGAAGTGACGGCGGTTCATAGGAAAGGAAAGAAATCATTCACTGGGCCAGACCCAGCGCACACCATCAACGATCAAACGACCGTCAGTATTGCCATTGAGATTCTGACGAACCTACCTGCGCCTTCCACCCAGCATGCGTGCCTGCAATTCGCCGAGTAGCGGGGCAAGCAGCACCTTGCGCTTGTCGTTGCCCTTCTGGTAGTACTCGCCGATGCCCTGCTCAGCCATGGTTTCAAAGGCCTTCTCGTCTTCCTTGATCAGCCCGTCGAGCGATTCCACGTCACGGTTGTTTCGGCGCATGTCAGCCCGCGAGGCATTGAGCATCTTCTTGCGCTCTTCCACGCTCATCGCCTTAAAGGTCTTCATCACCTGCTGGAACTGCTTCTCCACCGTCTGTGCTACGAACCATTTCCTCTCTTCCTCCGTGAGGTCGAAGGCGAAGTCCTCCGTGGCATTGCGGCCTTCTTCCCGCATCCGCCGCTGGCCTTCAAAGTCCAGCTTGTTCACGCTATCGGCCACCTTTTGCAGGAAGGCTTTACGCTCATCGGGACGCGGCTTCTTGCCGCCTTTCCATGGCGCATTGTTCACCAGGGCCAGGACTTTCTCCGGCGTGACGATGTACGGGTCTGTTACGTGCATGACCACGGCCACGCCGCTCCAGATGATCGCCAAGGCGACAAAGGTAGGAATGAGGATAGAAGGTCTCATGAGGTCTTGCGGCTCCGGCCCAGCTTGCGTTGCACAATCGCGGTGAACTCTGCCAGCTCTTCGTTTTTTAACAACGCATTGGCGGCAAAATAAACCAGGGCCGCCACACCAATGGTACTGCCCAATGAGAGAATCTTGACGACAAGCGTCTGAGCCTCAAACCCTGCCAGCACTGTGGCTTTGGCGGCGATGCAGACCAGCGCCATGGCGGCAGCAGAGACCAGCAGCTTGATGAAATTGATGGCGAGTTCGCGGCCATTGATGCCATGGGCCACCTGCCGCATGGCAAAGGTGAGCAGCGAGAAATTGACCAAGGCGCTGAGGCTGGTGCCCAGAGCCAGATAGTCGATGCCCAAATGCCAGCGGTACACGGTGAAGTAATTGCAGGCCGCGCTAACCAGTACCGCCACCACGCTGACGATCAATGGAACAAAGCGCCGGTTGAGCGCATAAAACGCCGGCTGGACGATGCGGATGCCGGAGAAAAACACCAGCCCAAAAGCATAGGTGCGCAAGGCCAGCGCCGCCTGCGCGGTGTCCGTGCCGGTCCAGTTATTGTGTTGATAAATGAGCGCGATGATAGGCTCTGCCAGCAAAGCCATGCCCACGGCGGAAGGCACCGTCATGAGAAAGACGAGCTTCAAACCTTTGGCCAGGGTGTTTTTAAATTCGCCGGAGACACCGTCCGTCGCCAGCCGCGCCATGGCCGGAAGCATCACCGTGCCGATCACCACGCCGAAGATGCCGAGCGGCAACTGGATCAACCGAAAGGCCGCATTCAACCAGATGCGCGGGCCATCGGGAGTGCCATCCGGCGCGGTGATGTAGGAGGCGTAGAAGACGTTTAGGAGCACGTTCACCTGGATCACGCTGCCGGAGATAACAGCCGGCCCCATGAGCTGCAGCACCTTGCGCACGCCCGCATCTCGCCATTGAAAATCGAGACCAAACTTGTAGCCGGTGCGGACCAGGGAAGGGATCTGGATGACGAGTTGCGCCAGCCCGCCTACCAGTACGCCAATGGCAAAGCCAAACAGCGATGCCCTGCCAAAATGCGGGTCAAACCACCATCCAAGCAAAGCGCCGCTGAGGATGGAAAAAATATTGAAGAAGGTGGAGGCCATCGCCGGGATGCCGAACACCTTCCGCGCGTTGAGAATGCCCATCACCAGTGCCGCAATCGATACCAGCAGAATGAAGGGATACATGATCTGTGCGAGCTGCACCGCCAGCTTCACTTTGTCCGGATTCTTCGCCACCCATCCCGGAGAGATCGCTGGCACGATCCAGGGTGCCAGCAGCACGCCGAGCACGGAGAGGATGGACATGAAGACCAGCGCCAGGGTCATCACCTTGCGCGCCAGTTTCCAGGCTGCCTGATCGCCTTCGGTCTTCATGGTCTGTGCGAAGACGGTGATAAAGGCAGTGGACAGCGCCCCCTCGGCGAAGAGGTCCCTCAGCATGTTGGGCAAAGCGAAGGCGGTGGTCAGCGCATCGCCGAGCGCCCGCTTAGTGCCGCCGAACAATCCATTGAGCACCATCTCGCGGACGAGCCCTAGCAAGCGGCTGCTCATCACCGCCAGCGAAACGAGGCCCATCGTTTTCTTGCTGACGGTCTCGGTCGGCTTGGGGCTGGGCGAGGCAGGAGGTATGGACATGAAGTGCCCTAGCTTGCTTTGGGCGGGCAGTGGATTCAAGCCCGCATAGCCCTTATCAAAAAGGGAGCTTTGGGGACTCAATCCACTGCACTTCTTGGGCGGTCCGTTTTCCGCAGGTAGAAACGTCCGGCCACCGGCGTTTGACTCACCGCATGATTACTCGTCGTCATCTCCTCACGCAAGGTTCTGCCGCGACGGTGTCGCTGCTAGGTTTTCCCGCCATCGTCCGCAGCCAGTCGCCGGGCAAGAAGATCAACCTCGCCTTCATCGGCTGCGGTGGCCGCGGCGGCGCCAACTTGGCCGAGATGACCAAGGACACGAGCCTGATCAATGTGGTGGCTCTTTGCGATGTGAACCAGCAGAGCCTCGACAGCGGGCAACAAAAGCTGGCCTCGCTGAAGTTGCCAAAGGCGAAGGAGTACCGCGATTTCCGCAAGCTCTACGAGCAGCAGCCGGACATTGATGCCGTGGTGGTAAGCACCTGCGAGCATACCCACGCTTATGCCACCCTGCCCGCTCTGCTGGCGGGCAAGCCGGTGTACTGCGAGAAGCCGCTGACGCAGAACGTGCTCGAAGCGCACACCATCATCGAAGCCGCGCGCAGGGCCCGCGTGCCCACTCAAATGGGTACGCAGATTCATGGCACGCCCAATTACCGCCGCGTGGTGGAGCTCGTGCAAAGCGGTGCGATTGGCAAGGTGCACGAGTGCCATGTATGGGTTTCGCGTGCCTGGGGCCTGCAACCCAAGGAGGACGCCGAGAAGTACGGCGACAAGGTGATGGTCACGGACCGGCCCAAGGAAGCTATGACTCCCCCGCCCCATCTCGACTGGGACCTGTGGATCGGCCCCGCGCCCTATCGTCCGTACCACGAGATCTATTTCCCCGGGCCGAAGTGGTACCGCTGGTGGGACTTCGGCAATGGCACGATGTCGGACCTGGGCAGCCACTGGAATGACCTCCCTTGGTGGGCGCTCAAGCTCGATGCGCCGCTGACGGTGGAGTCCACCTCGCCCAACGGTCCCGCGCATCCCGAGATTGCCCCTGCCTCGCTCACCGCTGTGTATGAATATGGTCCACGCGCCGACATGCCAGCCTGCAAGGTGTTCTGGCATCAAGGGGTGAACAAACCCGATATCTGGAAGACCGATCCCGAGATCCAGAAGTGGGCTAATGGCGTGCTGTTCATTGGCGACAAGGGCATGCTGGTCTCCGACTACGGCAAGCACAAGCTGCTGCCCGAGGACAAGTTCAAGGACTTCACCCCGCCCGC